>JBGTRP010000558.1:0-5296 GCA_041940685.1 Acanthopleuribacteraceae bacterium | reverse complement strand
AAAAGCCAACCCCGGCCAAATAGGATCAGCTCGCCTCTATGAGATCGATATAGGCCTGCTCTATCAAGGTATCGGGTTCAATTTCCAAACGCCGCATCAAATCATGAGCAATCCGTTCGCCCTCCTCGGCGTTCTGGCCAGGCGCAAGCACCACCTCCAACTCGATGAAGGCGCCCAGGGAATCGACCTGGTCCAAATGCACGCGAGTTTCCCCGATCAGAAAGAGGTTTCTCCGTTTTTTGACAATGCCGCGCACCTCCAGGCTCTGGGCCAGAAGGCGTTTTAGGGCCAAGGGCGCCTCCGTGGGGAAAATGCGGTAGGAGGAAGCCTTGGGACCGGATTGATCGGGCCTTTCATAGGCGATCAGCTCTCCCTTTTGCTCTGAAAAAATCCGCAGCTTGAGCCTGCCCTTGACTACATGGAAAAACACGTCTTCCTGTTCCAGGACCTGGACGGGTCCATCCGCCAGCGCCTCGGCAAGCGCGAATTGGCGCTGAAAATGGGTTGCGCGCGCTTTGATTTCGATATTGACGGGCAATTCGTTCCTCTTTTCCACCCAGATTAGAGGCCTTAGGGTTCCTCCAATCGGGGCGCGTAGGTGATGGTCCAATAGCGATTGCGTTCGGTGAAAGCCGAGCTTTGCCGGCGGCCGTCGGCCCAGCGGATTTCGGCGCGCAAATTCCCCTCGTAGTCGCCCAAGCCGAAGAGCTGCCGATAGTCGGACTGCGAGAGGAAGCTGCCCCCGCTACGCACCTCGCGCACGCCCAACAATTTCTCGCCAAACAATTTGATTTGAGCGCCCACGGCAAAGCGGTTTGTGGGCGGTCCCACGAGCCTGAAGCCTATCCAGCCGCCACTCCGGGAAAAGCGGTTCTCCAGAAGACTGATGCGGTCGTTGGTGTTGGTGACTAGCAGATCGGGCCTCCCGTCGTTGTTCCAATCGCCTACAGCGAGCCCACGACTCACCCTCTTGAGGGCAAAGGCGGCGCCGGCGGAAGCGGAAATATCGCGAAAATGGGCCTGACCATCGTTTTCCAGCAATTGATTGCTTTGCGGATAGGAGAGCTTCGGAGAAGAAAGCGCGACATTATCCAGCACATGGCCGTTGGCGACCGCGAGGTCCAAATCCCCGTCGTTGTCATAATCCAAAAAATGAACGCCCCAACTGACGCCCTGAAAAGAATAGGGAATCATGCCCGCCGCCTGGGTAGCGTCCTCGAAGAAGAGCGGCTCCCGCTGCAAGTACAAGGTATTGGTTTCCGCGGCATAATTGGTCACCATCAGGTCGAGCAGACCGTTGCCGTCGCTATCGCCGAGGTCCAGGCCCATGCCCGCCTCGGCCTTGCCGTCGCCGTTAAAGGCCAACCCGCTCAGCAGCGATTGATCCTCGAAGTGGCCGTCGCCCCTATTGACGTACAGCCGGTTCATGCTGCCGTCGTTGGCCACCAGAATATCCAGGTCGCCATCATCGTCCACGTCGCTGAGCAGCACGCCGAACCCGCGGTCCTCCTTGGCGGTTTGAATGCCGCGCGAGCGGCCCTCCTCGCGGAAGGTTCCGTCACCCTGGTTGATGTAGAGGTAATCTACCTGACCCTCGAAGGCATCCGGACGGCAATAACTGTAGATTTTGGTCGTCGCGTTGCCGCATTGCGGGTTGTGCTCGAAACGAAAATCCACGTAATTGGCCACGTAGAGATCCAGATCGCCATCGCCATCCAGGTCGCCGAATGCGCAGCCCGTGCCCCAACGGTCACCGGCCACGCCCGCCCGTTTGGAAACCTCTTCGAACTTGCCGTCTCCCAGATTGCGAAATAGGCGATCCGGTCCGTAGTTCGTGACCAAAACATCCAGCTTTCCATCGCCATCGTAATCGCCGGCGCACATGCCCATCCCGTAGCCCGTATCGCCGAGCCCCGAGTCCGCGGTCGCGTCCACGAACCGCTTCCCCTCGTTGCGGAACAGCGCGTTGCGCGCCGGGACTCGTGGGGCCGAACCCGGGGTGGGCGCCCCATTGATCAGGTAGAGGTCCAGATCGCCATCGTCATCATAATCCAGCCAACCCCCGCCGCTGGCCGCGGTCTCCACGTAGTAGCGTTTCCCAGAACGCCCGTCCCAGTGCTCAAAATCGATTCCCAGGGAAGCGCTCACCTCCACGAACCAGGTCGGCTCACCATCGCCATCGCCCGGCGGAAGCGCGCTCGCCTCATCGGGAAGGAACATTGCCACAAAACAGATAGCGGAGAAAACCTTCATCGACATTCCATTACCCATTCGGTTCGTTTTTTTCGCGGCTCACGGCGAGGGCGGCAGCAGAAAGTAGGGACCCAGGTCCGCACAGCAACTTTCTCCATTTTGATAACGCGTCAAATTGGCTTTTAGCCGCGCCTCCACCTCCGCGTCGCCGAATTCCACCGCGGCCGCCAGCCACTCGCGCTGTACAGCCGCGGCTTCCTCAAATTCGCCGCTCGCCGCCAGGGCCATGGCATAGGTTTCTCCATGCACCCAATGCGGTTCGGACTCGTAAAGAGGACGGGCCAGCGCCACTGCCGCGGGTCCGTCGCGTAGCGAAGATTGGGGCGCCCCGGCCAAGAGCCGCGCACGAAGATGCTGGATCACCCGGCTGCGGGGCAGAACCGCCGCGGCGCTCTCGAGCTTGGCCTTTGCCTCTCCATAGGCTCGGGTGAGGAATAGGGCCGCGATCTGACCGAAGCGCGCGGGTTCGTTGGCGGGATCTTCCGCGATCACGAGATCGTAGTAGGCGGCCGCCTCATCGAAGCGGTCGAGAAAGGCCAGAGCGCTGGCCAGGTTGAGAGCCACGCCGGCTTGGCTCGGCGTCAATTGGAGCGCGGAGCGATAATACCCGATGGCCGCCTCGATGTCGCCCTCTTCCTGGCGCAACTTGCCCAGGGCCGCAAAAGCGGCGCCCTGCTTTTCCGGTTCCGTTTCCATTTCGGTTACCGCCTGGTAGTGGATCGCCGCGGCCGCAACCAGGCCGAGCCTCTCCTGCAGCGAGGCCAGTACAAAACGAACATCCGCATCCATCGGCCGCAACTCCACCAGGCGCTGAAGATCTCGCTCCGCGGCCTCTTCCCGGCCTAGATCCAGTAGCGCCCGCGCCCGGTCGAACCGGGCATCCGCGTTGCCGGGCTCCATCTCTAGAAGCTTATCGAGCAGGCCGTTGGCCATTTCGATTTCTCCCCGTTCCAGCCGCAGGCGGGCCAGGTCGAGATAGGGCTCGGGCATTTGAGGGTTCAGCTTGACCGCGTTTTGGAGCTCCGGCAGCGCTTCTTCCATGCGACCCTCGAAAAGGAGCAGGTCCCCGATCAGGAAATGCAGGCGCGCCCAACCCGGAAAATTGCGCGCTCCGTTTTTCTTCTGGTCGGCGAGAGCGGCGGAAAGGTAGGCCACCAGGCCCTCCCGCCCCCGCAGGTTGGTGTGAAGATACCCGGTTACGTCGCGGGTGGCGTATTGCTCCACATCCAGGCCCATGCTCAGCACCACGTCCAGCTTCGATTGGGTGACAATCCTTCCCAGGCGCTGGATGCGCGGATCTTCAAGAGGGACCTCCACCTTTCCCGGAGCTTGCAGATAGAAACGCGCCTGATCCATTTCTCCGATCTTGCGATAGGCAAGGCCCAGGGGATAGTGGATCGCGCTGGCCGCGGGCTCGAAGACCAGCGCCTCCTCGTAACGCTCCACCGCGGTCTTCGCATCGCCCAGCGCCATGGCCGCATCGGCCATGCCCTTGAGCGCAAAAGCGGAATAGGGCTCCAGGTCGAGGGCTTTTTGGAAGGTCTGCCGCGCGCGTTCCGGCTGGTTGCGTTGCAGTTGAATAAAACCGAGCCGCACGAGCCCCAGAAAATCCTCTGGCGCCAGGGCGATCACGGCTTCGAATGCCTGGGCCGCCTCCTCCAACCGGCTTTTGTCCTCGAAGAGGAAGCCCAGGTAATAGGGCCAGCGCACATCCTTGGGCGCGAGCCGGCGGGCGATGACATACATGCGTTCCGCGCCGTCCAGCAGGTTATGGGCGTGATAGTGTTGCGCGAGCTCGCCGAAGGCCTGGCCCAACTCCGTTTCATCCGCATCCTTGGAGGCGATTTGATCGACCAGGGAGGACTGCAGCAATTCAATGCGTCGACGGATGGGTTCCTTCAGGCTGGAGAGATCGGGCCAGGTGACCTCCAACTCTCGGGTGGGAGTCGTCGCGCTTTCCTGGGCCCATCCCATAAGCGCCGGGGCCGCGGGCCAACCCAGGAGCATCCCAATAATGCCGAACATTCGGCAATCCATGCACGCCTCCGCGTCAACTGCTTTCAAGAGTTTATCCGAAAACCGCCTTTCCTGTAACCGCCGGTGGACTTCCGGATGAATGGGCGAACCGAAGGTCCGAGCCAGAGAACGCACACGCCGGCCATGGGCTATACTATGGGTCCTTGGACAAAACGATCAGACCATCATCGGGGGAAAGACAAATGAAAAGGATTTTGGCGTGTTTGCCGTTAGCCGCACTGGCGATTAAAAACTTTCGTTTTAGGTCGAGCTTTGGAACGCCATTGGGGCGTCCGCATGTGGCAAGAAGCAAGCCACAACTGGGAGTAAAGCAGAGCCCTACTTGTGGCTTCAAGCTTGGGGCTTGTCGCGTGGCGCCGCTATTATTCTGCTTTCTGGGCTTGGCCCAAGACCGGGAGGCGACAATCGAAATACCCGACGCCATCCGCGCGGCAGTAGCCGACGCGGGCCGGCCGCAAGAGGATCGCGATCGCGATGAACATCGCAAACCCGGCGAGGTGCTCGCTTTTTTCGGCGTGAAGCCCGGCGACAAAGTGGCGGATTTAATGACCGGCACCGGCTACTACTCCGATCTGTTGTGCAGAATCGTGGGTGAGGAAGGAAAGGTTTACTCCCACAACTCTCCTTTTGTGGTCAACCGCTTCCACGAACGTCTGGGGCCCGATGGCATTTGGTCCAAAAAACTGGCCTCGCCCGCCTGGGGAAACGCGGTCAAGCTCGTGGCCCCGCTGGAGGAACCCGGCCTTCCCGAGGGAGAATTGGATTTGATCATGATGGCGCTCTTCTATCACGACACCTACTGGCAGGAAGTTGACCGGGCGGCCATGAACCGGGCGATCCTCGCCGCGCTGAAACCGGGCGGCGTGTTCGGCGTCATCGACCATCACGCGCAAGCAGGCTCGGGCGAGCGCGATGTGAAGACCTTACACCGGGTGGATGTAGCGCTGGTCAAGAAAGAACTGTTGGAAGCGGGCTTTGTGCTGGACGGGGAGACGGATATCCTGCA
>JBGTRP010000557.1:0-5296 GCA_041940685.1 Acanthopleuribacteraceae bacterium | reverse complement strand
GCATTTGTTGGGAATGCTGAGCGTTGGACGGTTGCTGAGATCCTCTCCGAATATTCTTATTACCGAATTAATGGAAAAGGATACGGAGGGCATTTCAGGGCGAACGGCGCTAACCTCCGCAAAAAATCATCCATTATGGGCGCGGGTTGACAGCATCCCGGTGATCAACAGAAACCAACAAGTGGTGGGTATCTTGGGTCATGTTGATTTGCGAAAAGGACTGGACCAAATTTCAAACAAGATCGCCCCACCCAGGAAAAACGATCCCCTGACGAGCATGTTGGAGTTATATGGCGGCGTCCTGTTGGCATTGATAAATGTGATTGGCGAGTTTTCCGGCACTAAAAAACCACGGAGAGGTTGATCATGGCGGCAATAAATTCACAACCCAATCATCCGGTAGAAGCGCTTAACAAGGCATTCCTGCAGCACTATCCCAAGGATGCGGCGCGAAAAATAGAATCGATGTTGCCCAGCGATGCCGCAAGGGTGCTGCGGGATCAAACAACGGCAATTCTACAGCCGGTGTGGAGGAACCTATCGCCTGGCGTGGTTGATAATCTGTTGCTGCACAGTGAGGATGAAACCGCTGTTCGCCTTTTAACCTCCATGGAGTTGGGACCCTGCTCGGCCTTGCTCAATCGGTTGAATGCAAAGCAACGGGAGCGCTTCCTCGCACTATTTGACCACAAGACAGCGGCGGAATTGCGCGAGTTAATGGAATACCCCCCCGATAGCGCCGGCGCCATGATGGATACCCAAATTTTTGCATGCAATGAGAACATTAGCGTTGAGGACGCGCTGACCCAATTGCGGAACCAAAAAACCAAGGACCTGGATCACCTTTTTTTATTGAACGATGACATGTACCTAAGTGGGCAGGTTCCGGTGCAAAGGCTTGCCCTGGCCGATGACGCGGATATGCTCAGTTCCCTTTCCTTACCCCTTCAGGCCTACGCGAGCGCGTTTGACCCCCAAAGCGAAATCATGGAGAAGTTGGAAAACCTTAAAATCGACACCTTGCCCATCCTCGATGGGAACGACCATTTTGTGGGCGTGATTCGGGGTAAAAACGTGCTTGGCATCTTGAAAGAGACGCTGGTTACCGAAATGCAAACCATGGTCGGCGTCAGCAAAGATGAACGGGCCCTTTCCAGCAGTTGGTTCGCCGTAAAAAAGCGGCTCCCTTGGCTGCAGATCAACCTTTTGACCGCTTTTCTGGCCGCCGCCGTAGTTGGCGTGTTTGAGGCAACCATCGCCAAATATACCGCCTTGGCGATTTTGTTGCCCATTGCCGCGGGTCAATCCGGTAATACGGGAGCCCAGGCCCTTGCCGTCACCATGCGTGGCATCACTCTGCGGGAAATTACGGTCCGGCATTGGCTTCGCGTGGCTTTCAAGGAGGCGGGAGCGGCGGCCATCAACGGCGTGGCCATTGCCCTCACCTGTGGTGCGGGCGTTTACTTTTGGAGCAAGAGTACGGGACTGGCTCTGATCATCGGACTGGCCATGGTTTTGTCCATGATGATCGCCGCCGTTTCCGGAGCGCTGGTCCCCATTGTGTTAAAGCGGTTGGGACAGGACCCAGCGCTTTCCTCCTCCATTATTTTGACAACCGTTACCGATATCGCCGGTTTTATGTCTTTCCTGGGAATCGCCACCATGCTTTCGGGAATGTTGGAAGCGGGGTAGGGCGCGGAAGGCCTGGCCGGCGCACGGTTTTTGGCGCCCCGACTCGCATTCGTTCGCTCGGGGCATCATCCTTGGCGTGGAGCGCCGCGGATGATGGCGGAGGGAGTGAGATTCGAACTCACGGTACCCTTACGGGTACAACGGTTTTCGAGACCGTCGCTTTCGACCACTCAGCCATCCCTCCGTGGGTCGATCCGCTTGCTATTAAAAAATGCCCGCTTGGGCCGCTACAGTCTACCGCAATCGCGTTTTTTCGGCAATGCTCATCGGGCGGTCAAGGCCGGCCGACCTCTCAATAGGTAAAACGGGGCTCGTGGCCCGCCGCCTCGGGATCGCGAAGCCAGTGGATGTAGGCGATGATGGCCTCCAACTCGTCCTCGCTCAGATGCTCGCGGTAGGCCGGCATCTGTAGCACCTGGCGCTGCATGAAGCGGCGAATGAAGGGGTTGCGTTCCAGTCGCTCCACTCCGCCGTCCAAAATCCACGACCGCAACTCCTCGTCGTTTTTGACCAGATGTTCGAAGTTGGGACCATTCCAGGCGGGAATACGGCCGGTGAAGGAGCCTGGGTTTTCGATGTCGAACCGGCCGCCTGGCCCATGACAGGTGAAGCAACCCTTTTCACCCGCGATGCGCAGACCCGCCTTGGCGCGTTCGTTATCGGGACGCTTGGTGCCCGAGACCGCGTGGTAGAGGCTGACCAGTTGATCCAGCTCCGTTTGGGTAAGTCGGCCCCGGTAGGCGGGCATGCGCAAGGTGAGGAATTCTTGGGCCCTTTCGTAGGCGGGCGTACCGCGCAGTCGCTCGGGGGCGCCGTCGAGGATCCACTCCCGCAACTCCTGCTCGTTCTCCATGGACATCATGAAGGTGAAGCCCTGCCAGGAGGGGACATCCTCATTGCCGGGATTGGGGATGCCGCCCTCGCCGAATAGGCCGTGACATTGAAAACATCCCTTGGCGCGGGCCGTCTCCAGTCCTAGGGTTTCCGCGGTGGAGCCCTCGGAGAAAAACAGCTCACGCACGGATGGCGAATACAGGCTCAGCCCCATGCAGGTGAGAATAAACAAAACGATGAGGGTGACCGCGATTCGGTTTTGTAACTTTTCCAATGGGCAACAACTCGCTTGACCGCCGCCGCGGGTAATCCGCTGATTGTAGCAAAGAACCCGGTGCGGCGGCGAGCCGGCCCGCTAGATTTTGCTGCAGGCGTTGACGGTAATGGATTTTATGCCGCCCTTTTCGGAAACCGTTCCCTTGATTTCCACCGTTTCGGCGGCATTGCTCTTGGCGGTGGCGTAGGCCTCGGCCTGCTTGTGGTTTTCCAAAAGAAGGTAAACTTCGCCCTTTTCGGTCAGCAGACCCATGGGTATGCCGCGGTTGATGCAGCTTTGCGCGCATTTCTGATGTTCTTTGCCATGGGCTCCCTGGCTCATGTAACAGGAGAGGTCGAGGATTTCGCCCTTGAGGGTTTCCTCCCCGGCGAATACCATTCCAGCGAACCCCAGGAGCAGCAGTGCAAAGGTGAAACGTAGGGTCTTCATCATTTTCCTCCTATCGAAAAGTTGGTTGCGAACCTATTGTAATCTCTGCCGATGAATAATCCAACTTTTTTGTTGGAAAATATAGAGTGATTCGGGCGCTGACTATTTTTTGGTCGCGTGCGTACCCATTGTAGCGCGGACGCCCCACTTTGCAAAAACAGCGAAGATGAGCGCTCACTAGCCCTTTTCGCCAGTCCGTTGGCCGGTTCGCAGCCAGGGGTAAAGCAAGCGTTGGGGCAAGGCTCGCGGAAAGCGCTCCATATCCTTGAATCCCAATTGGTCAGGCATCTCCTTTGTTGGATAATAAATCGTGCCGAAGAGCCAGTCCCAAGCGCTGAATACGATGGCGAAATTTTGGCCTCCATTGCCGTGAAGCACCATGTCGTGATGCCACACATGCAGGCGCGGCGAATTGAAGATGTAGCGCAGAAATCCGTAATCGAGCCTGAGGTTTGCATGGTTGAGATGGCCGATCAGAGTGGCAAACACGGCGATGGCCAGGATGATCGGACCCTCTACCCCGAGGGCTACGAGGGGGAAGTAGGTGAGGCTTCTGTAGACGATGATTTCCATCCAGTGGAAACGGAAATTGCCAATCCAGTCCAGTTCGCGGATGGAATGGTGTAGCTTGTGGAATTGCCAAAGCCAGGGAACGCGATGCAGCGCGACATGGATCATCCACTCCAGCAAATCTTTAAGCACCAGGAAAACAGCGAACTGAAGCCATGCGGGCTGGTCCGCGATGAGGTTCAGGGAAGCGAAGGGCAGGCGGACGGGCATTCCCAGGATCTGACCCAGCCAAGAAAACAGACTCGCCGTGGCCATGGCCAACAGCACACCCGCGTAGTGGCCATTGAACACCAGAAAAAAGAGATCTTGAAAGATCCCCTTGCGCAGCGTTCTTTGCGGCCGCCAGGGGAACAGCCGTTCCAGGACGAGACACAACAGGGATACGCATAGCAGCCAGAAAAAATAGCCGCGCGGATCCCAGATAAAGGAAAACAAGCCGATCCCTTTATGAGTTTTTTGGCGAGGACAGGGGAGGGGAAGAACGCGAGGCGTTCGTCATCCCCATCCCCGGACCATCGCTTAGATTTGTACGCGCACCACCAAAACGACCCGGCGGTTTTGAGAGCGGTGCTCGCGGGTGTCGTTGTCGACCACGGGTTGGGCCGATCCGAGGCTGATGGTGTTCATAAGATGCAGGGGGATGTCGTGTTGGGCGTAGAGGTAATCCTTTACCGCCTCGGCGCGCTTTTCTCCCAGCAACAGGTTGTAGCTTTCGCTACCGCGGTTATCGGTGTGGCCCTGGACCTCGATAAACACCATTTTATTTTGGCGTTTGATGAGCTCGGCGAACTTGTCCAGCTCGGCCTTGGCGGAGTCGCTGAGATCCGCGGAATCGCTCTTAAAAGTAGCCTCGGCGTCCGAGAGCGTTTTACTAAAGCTGAAGTGGCCCAGGCGGGCAATCTCTTTGCTTTGGGCGTCGGTCTTCTCGTCCAGCTCTTTGGCCGTGGCCGAGAGCGCCTTGGTCGAGTCTTCCAAGCCGTCGATCTTAAGGCCCAACTCCTTGGCCACATTGCGGATCTCGGTATTGCGTATCCAGACCTGAGCGCTGGGGATGGCCGCCATGGCCATGGCCAGCACCAGCACCAGCACCACCACCAGCTCGACCAGGGTCATGCCGCGCGCAAGATGGCGCCCGGACATGCGCCCGCCAGGCCAGGGCCGGCGGATCACGGAAATCGAGGCCGACACTTCATCGATGAAGGCCTGATTGAGCCGCGCCGCATCCCGGTCGCCCATATCGAGGCCGAGAAACGCCGATGCTCCGAGATTGAGGGTCAGTTCCTTGATCGCCGGATAAAACTCGAACCGGGGCGAAGGTTGCCAGAGGTCGAGCGTCTTGGCGATGCCGTCGTTCAAGCGTATCAGGTAATCTTTCATCGGCTGAGGCTTGAAAGCCACCTGCATGACCCGGCGGTGCTGGCGGTGGTCGTCGTCGCCTCGGCGGTGTTCGTCGTCGGCGCGTTCGCCCTGAACCCCCTGTGCGGGCGCCTGTCC
>JBGTRP010000556.1:0-5298 GCA_041940685.1 Acanthopleuribacteraceae bacterium | reverse complement strand
CTGGTGGGAGGAAAGCGCCACCCGCCTCGAAGACTTTCTCAACTACGCGGGCGCGGGTCCGGCGCCGGGCCAATTCTTCAGGGATCACAAATTCGGTTACGACTTCGAAACCCTGGGTCATCTTTTTAAAAAAGCGGGTTTCAACGACGTGCGCCAAAGCGAGTACATGGCCAGCGCACACCCCGAACTGCGGGTGGACAACGTCAGCCGGGTAGCCGGCGCGAAATACGGCGACCGCTATTATTCCCTTTTCGTGGAAGCCGTCAAGTAGGCCGGAACCCCAGACCCGAGACAACCGGGCGGATATAAGGTCAAAGCTTTTTGATTTGCTTGCTGCGTGAATCCGGACGATCCGAGAATCGTTGTTCCTCCGCTCCACCAGCGTTGTCATCCGCGGGTTCACATGGATCTAGAACTTTTTTCCTTTTGATGCATACACTTTCCCATCGTTTGGGGTGTGTGGAAGCTTTACTCGAATCTGCATTCTCAACCTGTTTCAAATTGATCAAACGGATAAGCCAAACATCCTTTAGTTTCTTCATCTGCTTGTTCTTTATCCGCGTGAATCCGAGCGATCCGCGGATCGTTTTTCATCTTCTAAACAAGAGGATTTGTCCGCGGATTCTCACGGATCTTCGCGGATGGAAAAAACAGAATGGCCTGGCCCCAAACTCACCCCATATCGCGGGGGTTTGGAAAAGACAAAATGGAAAATGCTCTAAGCGGATGGGAACAACAGAATGGTCCGGCCCCAAACCGATCCCGTATCGCGGGGCGTGGTGCAAGGCTAATGAGAAAATGCTCTAATCGGGGAGGTCGGCCATGACCGGCTCATCGCGACGCTCGCGCCGCGAACCCCCAGCACCCGTCTCGACGACACTCGCCTTGACGACCTCCAACTCCTGTTTCAGGAAGGCGGCTTTACAGGCGTGGCGCTGGATTTTACCGCTGGAGGTTTTGGGAATAGTGCGCGGTTTGATCAAGACAACCGCGTAAACCTTTACGCCATGCTCACGGGAAACGGCGCGGCGGATGGTCTCCAATACGCCGTCCGCGTCCACCTTGCGGGCGTCACGCACTTCCTGGACAATGACCAAGCGTTCCTGACCTTGTTGCTCTACGGAAAAGGCCGCGACACAGCCCGGCCTCAGGTCCGGGTGACATTGCTGCACGGTCAGCTCGATATCCTGAGGATAGTGATTTCGGCCCCGAATGATAATCAGGTCCTTGATGCGGCCGGTGACAAACAGCTCGCCCCGGTGTTGAAACCCCAAATCGCCGGTTCGCAAATAAGGTCCTCGCTCGCCGTCCTCTAACATCGCTTCAAAGGTATAGGCGCTATCCTCTACTCGGTTCCAGTAGCCTCGGGCAATATTGGACCCGCGCAACCATATTTCTCCGACGGTATCCGAGGGGCGGGAACGGCCCGTTTCCGGGTCCACGATCGCGATTTCCAGGTCCTGACGGGTTTCGCCGCTGCCGACCAAAGGAGGGCCATCCTCGGTGATTACCGCGCTGTTTTCTGCCAGGGCCCCGAGATCGAATTTTTCCACCATGGGCGCCTTACCCCGATACCCGCCCGAAACGAACAGCGTGGCTTCCGCCAAACCGTAACAGGGGTAGAAAGACTCCCAACGAAAGCCCTGGGGCGCAAAAGTCTCCGCGAAACGGCGCAGGCTGTCATGGCGAATGGGTTCGGCGCCGTTGAAGGCAAGCTCCCAGGAGCTTAAATCCAGTTGCTCGCGATCCTTGGGCGAAATCTTACGCACACATAGATCGTAACCGAAATTGGGACCGCCGCTTGCCGTCGCCTTGTAACGCGTAATGGCCTTGAGCCAGCGAAGCGGCTTCTTGAGAAAGTGAATGGGGGACATCAAAATGCTGGGCGAACCCAAATAGAGGGGGTGCAGCATGTTCCCGATCAAGCCCATATCGTGATAGAGCGGCAGCCAACCCGCCACCACGGTATTCGCATCGGTGGCGAATGCTTCCTGGATCATGCTTTCATTGCGCAATAGATTGTTGTGAGTGAGAATCACGCCCTTGGGTTTGCCAGTGGAGCCGGATGTATATTGTAGAAAGGCCACGTCGCCGGGTTCGACCACGGGTTCGCGCCAGCAGTCCTCCAGGCCTTTTTTGGGCCGGTCGGTCACCAGCCATTTCTGATCGCCCAACCCCCGGGAACGGCCCAGTCGTAGGCGCGCCATGGTGCGAATGGTTTTGGTGGTGAGCACGGTGGCCGCACCCGCATCCTCGGCAATGGCCTTCAAGCGCGGCATGGTTCGTTTGAGCCGGGTGGGGTCAGGCGGATAGGCGGGAACGGCAATCACGCCCGCGTACAGGCAACCGAAAAAGGCCGCGATGTAATCGAGCCCGGGCGGATAGAGTAAAAGCGCCGGTGTGCCCGTGAGTCTTTCTTCCTGCAGGTGGGCGGCAATGGCGCGCGCCTTGGCGTCCAGATCCGCGTAGGTCCAACGGATCTCTTTTTGCTCTCCATCGGTAAGAAAGGAATAGGCATGCTTTTCCGGCCGCGACAGGGCGCGGTGCCGCAGGAGCTCAACCAGAGTCGCGGGCTTGAAAGAGGATTCCAACATAAAAACCCTACCCCATAACAAATACGAACCGCCGATCAGGCCGGGTCCCTTCCCCTAGGAAGTTTTTCCAAGGTAAAAGATTGGGTTCGGGCTTGGGACCGGCACAAGGTCTCGGCAATGTAAAAGGTATGGTAACCCGGAACAAAAGCTCAAGGCAATCAACTTTTACGTGGCGCTTTCAGTGACGCCCTCTCCTTCGACAGACCTCTTAATTTTCAGGATGAAGCGATTTCTGGTATGCCAAGTTGATACCTAAGCGCGGGGTAAAAAATTCCGAACCCGGACCTACATGATCAAGTGAAGACGACGCGCCGTATTGATCTCCCGCCCATTTCGGATCGTCAGTTCCTTGGCCGAAACCCACGGCTGGACCAATAGCTTTTCCCCGAAGGTGAATGCTTCCATATATCAGATCCACGGATGCGGAAAAATCGTCAAATGCGCTCAAGCGGTCAGGCCGGCGAGCAGGGGTCCCGTGATCGCGATTACCGAGGGTCGTGGTGGTTTGTTGCCGCCGTCGGGCCAGTGGCTGGTATAACCGGATGGCGTCGAGCGCGCACCCGGATGCTGCACCGAAAGGAAGAGCGTCTGTTGGTCTGGAGAAAAACAGGGACCGGTAAACTCCGCCCCATTGGGCGCCGTGGCCACGCGGTGGATCTCACCGGCCATGGGGCCATGCAGCGGAATATAGAATAGCCCGTTGTTGCCAAGACCCGCATACTGCCCGGTGTTCAGATCCCTTTCGCCGATATCGCTGGTCATCCAGAGGTTGCCGCGACGGTCGAAGGCCAGGTTATCCGGACAGGAGAAACCATTTGCCAAACCGCCTAAAAGAAAGGTTTCGGAATCGAATTCCATGGCGGCGGGATCGCCGTCTTTTTCCCGCAACTTGAGAATCGAGCCATGATAATTTTGCGCTGCCTTGTTGTTGGTAAGCGCGACGAAAACCTCGCCCGTGGCCGGGTGGATTTCAATATCCTCGGGGCGGTCAAGCGGAGTGGCGCCCGCGAGGCCCGCGGCTTCGCGGGCGCGAATCAGCAGATTCGTATGGTCCAAAAACCGGTCCCTCAGGCTGGGGTTCTCGGTCATGCTCAGTGGTTGCCAGCTTCCTCCGGAGAGGTTGGCCGCGTAAAGGGAACCTCGTTCCAAACTACCCGCTCGCGCGGAAATAAACTTATAGAGATGGCCGCCTTCCAGGTCATCGCCCGAATACACCACGCAACGGCCATCCTCGGCCAGGGTGGTGGTGGCGCATTCATGAGCGAACCGGCCCAGGGCGGTCAGTTTCTTGCCGGTTCCGTTGAACGGATCGATTTCCACCACCCAGCCGTAGTGTTCGGGCGGGCGGGGGAAAAAGGCCTCCCAACCATAGGCGCTGGGGCCCGGAACCACCAACCTGCGCTCTTGCTCGAATCGAACCTCGCCATAGAATTTCCAGTAGTTTTCCTCACAGGTGAGGATGGTGCCCCAAGGCGTAACCCCGCCCGCGCAATTGCCCAAGGTCCCGATAGCGGTCTTGCGGCCGAAGATGGGCCGTTCCGAAACCAGCGGCAGGGGCGTGGTGGCGTCGATGCGTCGGTTGCGGGGGTCGTTCGGGACCACGCGCCAACCCCGGCGTCCTCTCCTCATCTTGAGGATCGAGCCGCCCACGGCCTTTTGCTCCTTGAGCACCTGCTCCCCCGTGCGTTCCATCCCATCGCGGTAGCCGCTCACAAAGAAACGCGACGGCGTTTCATGGTTGACCCAAAGCAGCGCCTCGTCATCCCGGTTTTGGGGATCGGGGATCCAGGCAATGAAATCGTTGTTGAAGCCAAATGTTTCGCCGCGTTCGTTGATGGTTTCACCCCAACGGATCAACACCTTATAGGAAAGGCCTTCCGATAGGACCAATTCATCGCCGGCCCCCGGCCGCGAAGGGACACGCTTGGGGATGGCGGCCTCATTGGTTTGCGGGGGTTTGGTTCGGCAGGAGGCCAATCCGGCGCAAACGAGGGTCGCCGCCGTGGATTGCGCTCCCATGAAACGCAGAAAATCACGCCTTGAATAGGAATCTGGCATGAGCCTCACCTCTCGCGACCGGACGATCGGTCCAAAAACCATCCATCGAATCAACCGGGAAAAAAGAAATACGCCACGGCGAGATACTTCCGCACTCTAGCAGAAACCGCCATCATCGTATATGAGTTTTCCGTAAAACGCTGCCGGTTTTCCGGAGAATCACCGATCTCAAGCTCGCGAAAGCTTCGCGGCAATCAGGCGGACGATCTCCTCGGCCAGGGCTTGTTTGGAGCCCTTGCCCAAATCACGCGGCGCCCTTTCCCGGTCCACCACCCAAAGATGGTTGTCGTTCCCGGCAAAACCCGCGTCGGGCTCGGCCACATTGTTGGCAAAAATCAAATCCAGGTTTTTGCGTTCCAACTTGGCGCGCGCGTGGTCCAGCACTTTTTCGGTTTCCGCGGCAAACCCCGCCAGAATTTGGCCCCTTGGCTTGTTCGCGCCCAGGGTCGCCAGAATATCGGTCGTGCGCTCTAGTTGCAGCTTGCCGTCAAAAGCGGACTTCTTCAGTTTTTGCGTTGCCGCGACGGGCGCATAGTCCGCGACCGCTGCCGCCATCACGATCACATCCATATTGGCTTGCATTGCGAGCACGGTTTCCGCCATTTGCGCCGCGTTCCTCACGGCCAGGGCGTCCACCCGGCGCGGC
>JBGTRP010000555.1:0-5298 GCA_041940685.1 Acanthopleuribacteraceae bacterium | reverse complement strand
CATCACGACGAGTGTTTCCTCGTACGCTGGCTTGAGCAGCGCCACCATCAGCCGCGGTTATGACAACCTCAACCGCCTGCGCTCCCTGGAACTCGGGCAGGGGGGAACCCGTTACAAGGTCACCAACATCAGCTACAACAGTTGGGGTTTCGTGCAAAACCTCACCCGCGGCGATACCGGCCTCAGCGGCTCGGTGAGCTATACCTATGGCAGCCACGGCGAGTTGAAGACCTACAGCCTGGCCGGGCGCTCCACCAGCTACAGCTACGATACGCGCGGCAACCTCACCGCGCGCAATGGCTTTTCCGATAACGACTTCGAACTGCCGGATTTGGCCTCCATCTCCTACGGCACGGACAACCAGCGTTCGGTTTGGGACTACGATGCCGACGGCAAGCTGATGGCCGACGACCTGCTGGAATACGACTACAATGATTTGGAGCGCATCTCGGAGGTAAGCGATAGCATCAGCGGCGAGGTTCTCGGCCATTACCTCTACGATGCCGCCGGCGAGCGGGTGCGCGAGGTTGTCGGCGATCAGGTCATTTACAGTATTCGCGACGCCAATGGCCGAATGCTGAGCCAAGAAATACACACCACCCAAATCGATGGCGGCATGGCCATCACACATAAGGATTACGTCTACCACAACGGGCAAAACCTACTGACCGTCACCCATCACCCCGGCGGCGCCGTCACGCGACAGTACATTTACCGGGATCGGATGGGGAACCCCGCCTATGTGTTGGACGAGGATGAAGGCTTTCAAGAGCCCTATCGCGAATATTCGCCCTACGGATTTCAATTGCGGCTGATGAGCGGAGAGGCGCCGACCCATGTCTACACGGGCCATGAACGCGACGAGGCCACCAGTTGGGATTACATGCACCAGCGCTATTGCCTGGCCGATTACGGACGCTTCAACCGGCCGGACCCTGCCTTCGCCTTCAGCGAGGCCAACAGCTTCAGTTACAACCTCTACGGCTATACCTGGTCCAATCCCGTCAACGCCTGGGACCCCTCCGGAATGGAAACGGTCGGGGAGTGGATCACCAGAAAGCAGACCTACCACGCCGAACGCGACAATGACGTACGCGGATACCTCTACACCGTGCTCAAGCTGGGCTGGGATGTGTTCGGCACCGAATCGGTCAGCCGCCTCACCGATGACAGCATTAACGGCAAGGAAGTCAGCGGCGGCGACATTTTTTGGGCCGCGGTCGACGTGGGCACCATGGGCAAGGGGAACGGCATCAAGGGGACCAAGCATCTCGGCGGCTGGCTTGGAAAGGCGACCGCGAAGGGGGGAAGCGGCGGGGCCAGCCGGATTTGGCAGTTGTCAAAAACCGATGCGGTCAAGGTGGACCATATTTTCTCCAAAAAGCATCTCTCCAGAGGGATAATGGACCTGGGAAGTTCGCGAAAGGAAATCGTGGGCAATGCCGGCCGCAAGCTTCAGAGCCTGGATTCGGTTGGAAAGTTAAAGGATGGCCACAACGTGATTCACACCACCATGAACGGGCACAAGGCGACGATACGCGCCTACTTCCAGGATGGACGCCTGATGAGCCTGGATATCCACAAGGGAATTGGCAACCGGAAGTGGGGGAAGGGAATTAATGTCGTCGATGATCTCTAATTTGCAGCAACAACTGGCTCGCGCCCTTGGCGATGATGACGATACGCGCCTGCTCGACCTGCTCGAATCCGCCTCCGCTCAGGGGATGCTGAATCCGAAAGAGGAATTGGTGCGCGGCATCGTGTCCATGATGCCTCCCTTCGGCGATTACGAGGCGGCGCGGGAGGCCTTCGCCGGTTGTCTCCAATCCGAAAAACGCCGGGAGGCCGCCATATGGAGCGCCTATCTGTATGTGACCCTGCACCCAGAGAACCCTGATTTTGTTCCCGTCTTGTCCGCCCATGAGAACTGCGCGGTATGCGCCCATATGCTGGCGGAATACCATCAGTTCGAGGACCGCTTCGATGACGCCCTGAGCTGGATTCGAAAGTCCATTGCCATCGAGGCCTATCCCAAGAACCTGCTCTTTTTACTTTTCCATGAACCTGGGCTGGAATTGACCGCCAAGGCCCGCATCTTTAGACGCGCCGAAAGCCTGATCCTCGATTCACATACTGAGGATTCGCCTTTTCCTAAGGATTTGAGCGGTCTCTACCAAGCCTATTGGGATGAGTTGATTTTGGGGAGAGTAATGACCAGCGTGGTCTGGGCGGACTACCAAGCCCGAGCCGCCCAGCTCGCTAAAAAATCGGCGCACTGAGGATGGAACCGGGCCCTATCACGGGCCCCCGACCGCTCTTCCTCAAGCCAAGATCATCTCGGAACCGGCCAAAAAACTCCTGAATGCCGCTTTGGCCGCGATTGGGTTTGGCAATGGCGGTTGGAGTGGGATGGCTACTGTTCCTCGGTGGCGTCGTCGATTTCGTCCTTGACCTCTTCCGCTATTTCTTCCGCGGTTTCCTTGGTCTCTTCGATGGCCTCATCCGCTTTTTCCCCTGCCTTTTCCAGGGGCCCTTCTTTCTCCTTCGCACAGCCAAGCGCCATGAGGCCAATGAGCATAATCCAAATTAAATTTCTAAAACGTCTCAATTTCTCTCCTTTTTGTTTATTTCCTATTTTATATTTTTTGATCGTGATATGCAAATCCTGATGAATTGCGCCTGTGAAGGCCGCCCCATTCAAAACTGTCAGCGTCGCCATGGCAGTTAGTGGTTGACAATTATATAAGTAATTGCTTATATAATGAATAGCTTTAATAGAGGAGGCGTTATGAAACTCGATGTGGAATCTCATCTTGGCGCGGTGATGCGCACGGTTTTCTCGGTAGAGGTGGATGGCAGGCCCGCCCGGGCGGTCACCCTTGGGCGCGGCTATGATACAACGGTCGCGGACCTGTGGGAGGCTGTAACCAATCCCGAACGCCTTGCGCGCTGGTTCCTGCCGGTCACCGGCGATCTGAAGCTGAATGGGCGCTACCAATTGAAAGGCAACGCGGGCGGTGAGATCACCGCTTGCGAGCCGCCGAATCGTCTCGCGCTCACCTGGGAGTTTGGCGAGGACGTAAGTTGGGTGGAGGTTCGCATTTCATCCGATGCCGCGGGCCAGGCGCGGCTGAAGCTAACGCACACGGCCCACCTCACCGACCATTGGACGCAATACGGACCGGGCGCGACCGGTGTCGGCTGGGAGTTGGGTCTTTTGGGGCTCCACCTCTTCCTCGCGCATCCGAACGAACCTAAACTGGACGAGGAGGCGTTTGCCATGTCCCCGGAGGGTCAGGCGCTTACTCGGGGAAGTTGTGAGGCATGGGGACAGGCCGCCATCGACGCGGGGGAGGAACCCAAGGCCGCGCGTGCCGCTGCCGGGCGTACGGCAGCCTTTTACACGGGCACAAATGACGAGAGCCAATAATGCATGCATTCGATGTGTTGGGCGATCCCGTCCGGCGGCGCATCTTGGAGCTATTGAGGGAGAAAGAGCGCGCTTCCGGCGAGATCGCCGAAATCATTCAGCGCGAGTTCCGCATCACCCAGCCTGCGGTTTCCCAGCATCTCAAGGTGCTGCGCGAAAACGGCTTCGCAACCGTCCGCATCGACGGGCCCCGACGGATTTATGCGGTGGATGTGTCGCCTCTGAGGGAAATCGACGCCTGGCTGGAGCGGTTCCGCCAGTTCTGGGAGCCCAAGCTCAACTCCCTGGCCGCGGAGATCGCCCGCGGGAAAGGAAAGCGCAAGTAGGGGAGGATCCATTGAGGTGAGCCTCCCCTCAGAGCCAAATTCCTGCTCGCGCGAAGCCTCCGGGGAGAAAACAAACTGCATTCTAGAGACGACTGAGCTAGTCGCCTTGGTGGTCAAAATCTTCACTCTTGTGTGGTGTTTTGGGAATTCCAAGGCGACAGTTTTCAGAGAGCAGAATCCAGAGATCAGCAAGAATCAAATGTTTCAGACCTCTGATCTCTGACCTCTGTGTTCTGAGGGATGCCGACAACCCATTTTCGGTTCACCTGGACCGGCTGGGAGGCATCCCGCTTGAGATCCCTCGAATTTAGTCTTGCTTGAGAATTTTTTTCAACATCCGGGCCGCGTGTTGGTTGCCCATATCCGCCGCTTTGCGATAGCTTTGAATCGCTTTTTGAGTTTGGTCGGTTTTCAGGTAACCTTCTCCCAGGGAATCCCAGACATTGCTGACCTCGGGATAGAGTTGGGTATTGATTTCGAACAGAGCCACCGCCCATTGGGGATCTTCCTCCAGGAGCGTGTAGCCGATTTCATTGAGAACCCTGGGGGAACGCACCCAATCGCCTTTTTGGATCAGGTCCAGCAACTCCTTCGATGACTGGGGCTTTTGAGCCTTGATATGGGAAAAAATCCGCGCGTAGGGGTTGGGGCCGACAGGTTTGGGCTGGTAGGAAGGGTCGAACAGCATGCGTTCGATCCGCCAGGCGAGCTCGAGCTGGGGCCTGACGCCGTTGGTGGAAAACAAAATGACGGCGTCCTCCTCGGGCAACCACAGAAAATCGTGAAAGAAAACGCCGTTTCCCCCATTGTGACTGACGATTTTGGTGCCGCGTTCGGAGCGAAAAATGGCCCACCCATAAGCGTAATGGCTCGATTCGTCCGGAGTTTCCGCGATGTAGGGCCTGGTGAGGATTTCCGTTTCCTCCGGCGTGAAGATTTTGTTTTCTTTCAACGCCTGATACCAAAGGTACATGTCGTTTATGGTGGAGTGAATGCCGCCATTGCCCTTGAGGGCCCAGGAAATGGCCCCGTGCTTGCGGAACCGGGACACCAGGGTTCCGCGATCCATCACTCCTCGCGCGTATCCTCGCGCCACGGTTTCAATCGGCCATTGAGGGCGAAGATAGCCCGTGTGATTCATACCCGCCGGCTGAAACAGATGTTCATACAAAAAGGCCTCGTAATCTTGGCCCGTCACTTTTTCCAAGATGTGGGCCAGCAGGCTGTAACTGGCGTTGGAGTACCGGTGACGGGTCCCAGGCTCGTAGAGCAACTCCGAGGCGAAGAGTTGTTGGAAGTAAGTTTCCGTGGACATCATGTCGAAGTCGCTCTCGCCGATGAAATTGACCAAGCCCGCGGAATGGGTCAAAAGCTGATGAATCGTGATCTTCTTTTTGTCCGGGGGAAGATCCTCGAAAAATCGGTCGAGGCTGTCGGTAACGGCCAGCTTGCCCATGGACGCCAACTTGAGGATGGCGGCGCCCGTGAATTGCTTCGTAATTGACCCAATCGTCGTTACCGTGTCTTCGGTGAAGGGCGTCT
>JBGTRP010000554.1:0-5306 GCA_041940685.1 Acanthopleuribacteraceae bacterium | reverse complement strand
TCATCCGGACGGTGGACCACGAGTCGGCGCTGGCCATGGCCGCTGGGATCAACGGGTTGTCCGAGGGGATGATCCGCCACTGGATGCACGAGGAGAACCCCCGTCCCGCCGAGGAGATGGCGGCGCTGGCCGCCCGCCTGGCATGGGGCGGCCTCGAATCACTGGCCTGAGGGCAGCCGAGTCCGGGAGGACAGCGGACCGGAGCCGGCGATCGGACCCCCCGGTCAGTCGAGGGGTACCGGCGAGATGTCGATCGGCACCTCCGGCAGGTCCCCGGCCACGATCGGCGCCAGGTGCTCCCGCATCCGCTCGCGCACCACGAGCAGCCCGAGCCCCTTGGGCGCCTGCAGCCATTTGTGTGCGCTGACCGCGTAAAAGTCGGCGCCGAGCCCGGTCACATCCACGGGTAGCATGCCCAGCGCCTGCGCGCCATCCACGGCCACGAACCGCACGCTCCTCGACCTGGCCAGTTTGACAAGCGCCCGAACCGGGTGACGCAACCCCAGGGTATTGTCGATATGGGGGAAAACCAGCACCCGCGTGCTTGGCGTGATTCGCGCGTCGTAGGCGTCGAGGATTTCGGCTTCGCTCATATTGGGAATTCGGTCGAGGGGCATGTCAAATCGTTTGACCGCATACCCCTTGGCCTCGGATTGGTGGAACCAGCAGGCGCTGGCGCCCGCGTGGTTGAGAGAGCTGAAAAGCACCTCATCCCCTTTTCCCAGTGGCAGACCCGCGGCCAGAACATTGAACCCCTCGGTGGTGTTGTGGGTGAGCGCGAGCGTCTCCGGCCGGCAACCCATGAATGCGGCCGCCTTTTGCCGGGTCCGCGCCTGGGCCTCCACCCAGGCATCGCCCCAAAGATGATGCCAGGGATTGGTTTCGCAGGTGTCGATGTAGCCCCGCAAGGCCTTCCGCACCACGCGCGGCATGGTGCCGATGGAAGCGTGGTTGAGGTAGAGCACGTCGGGGCCAAGGTCGTAGTCCGCGCGCGCCGCGGCAAAAGCATTTCCCCGAGGATGAGGGACGAGGCCCGCGATCGCGGTCTTGATCTCCTGTCGCAAGGGAAACAAGGCATCCAGGCCCGAAAGGCCCGCGGCCGCTGCAGCCATGCCCTGGAGAAAACGTCTTCGACCGCGAGGTATCGACATTCTTCACCTCCATGAGGGGAAATTGAATTTGTTCATTTAGAATATTACAAACGATGGCGAAGCGCCAAAGATTTCCCATGGGGTTTTTGGGGGGAAGAATGGGGTCAATCACTGAAACTTCCACGGCGCTCGGGCGGTAAAAGAGAGGGGACCCGTGGTGGATGGCGGTAAAGGACAGCGGGACATGGGCGGCGAAACCCCGCTTTGCAAGCATTTCGGCCTGGAGATCCGGGCAGAATCGGGACAAGAACTGGACGACCTGAACAGGGACGATTTGGTCGCCCAATTTAAGCGCGCGGGCGTGCTGCTGTTGCGCGGCTTCCCCATGGACCTGAGGCGGTTCCAGGGCTTTGTTGAGCAATTTTCCAGCGACCTGGTTTTTCATCAAAACCCGCGCAGGCGCCGCATCAGCGATGATGGTTCGGTGCTGTTGGTCGATCCCAATCAATCCCCGATCCCCGCGCACTGCGAGCTCTCCTACTCGCCGCTCCGGCCGGATTTGCAGTGGTTCTGGTGTGTGCGGCCCGCGGTTCAGGATGGTGAGACCACACTCTTCGATGGAATTGCCGTGCTGGAAGAGCTCCCCGAGGAGACCGCCGCCGCCTTCTGCGGCAACGGGCTCCGCTACCGGGTGGATCAGCCCATCCCCGCACAAGCCTATACCCGCATGGCCGGTACGGAAAGCGAGTCGGAAGCGCGCGAGGCGCTGGCCGCGAAACCGGGGTTTCACGGTCGATACGATGCACGGGGTGGAATGACCTATGAATATACGACACCCGCCATTGTGACCACGCCTCATGATGGCCGGGAAGCGTTTGCCAACAGCTTTCTCGCCGATTGGCCGCCGGTTTTCTTTGAGGACGGGAGTCCCATTCCCGCCAGCTACCGTTGGGACCTTCTCGATATCAGCGAAGAGTTGGCCTTTCCGGTTTCCTGGCGCGCCGGCGACCTGCTGATGATCGACAATTGGCGCATCATGCACGGCCGCCGCGCCTTCAAGGATCCGCGGCGCGAAATCGCGGCCATGCTATCCAACGCCAATTTCTAAACCCACGATCCTGGGTTTTCCTTTCATAACACGAACCACATATGTTACAATAAAGCGCTCATACTAAAAAGCTTAGGTCGAGGGAGACGCCATGGCGCAACAAATGCCTTCCGATACAAAAAAGTTGTTTCTAACTTTTTACGCAATGACCGGCAAGCTCCCGCCCGATTCTTACCAGGAGCGGCATTGTTCCTGCGGCTACGAGGGTATTTTCGACCTACCCGCGCGGAGCCAGACCCAATCCAAGCGCCAATTCCGCTTTGCTTTTCAGTGTCCGCAATGCGCCCATGAGGTTTCTTATCTGCTGGGCATTCCACTCGGCATCCGGCTTTCACGCGCCAAGAAACACCTTTTGGCCGGGCTCAAAAGGCGTAAGATTACCGCCTTCGCGGGCGCGTTCGCCATCGCGGTTATGGCCGTGGCGGCTAACCGCTATTCAGCGGCCGAGGGTTGGCGGCTTTTGCGCGAGGCCGGGCCCACGGCGGCGCTGGAATGGATCAAGGATCCGCGCACGCCGCGCGAGCGCTATATTCAGGCCTGGACCCATTTCGCCAAGGGTGAGTTGGAGAAAGCGGAGGTTCTGAACCGGCCGCTGCAGCGCACCAAAATCGATTTAAAAACCCGCGCGGACGCTTTTTACCTGGCTGGATTGCTGGAAGAGCGCAAAGGCTCCGGTAAGGCCATGGAGCTCTTTGGCGGCGCCGTGGATCTTTACGCGGACCTCGGCAAATCTCAAAACCTGCAACAAACCTACCTCACCATGGCCTATCATTTGGTGAATCAGGATGATTACGGTCTGGCAGAACGCTATTGGGATATGGCGAACACGCTTTCCGCGGAAAGCTCCAATCGGGCCTATTTGCACGAGGTGGAAAGCGAGCTTCATTTTGGCTTGGGCCGCTATGATGATGCGCTTATTGCCAGCCGCGAGAGCCTGGTCGCCTACGAGGGCCGGGATGTGGTGGCCACCGCGCGCATGAAGAGCAATGTCGGCTTCTATCAAATCTTGAACGGCGACCCGGAGGGCGGCTTATGGACGTCCCTGGAGGCGGAGCGAATCATTCTGGAACAGGGCCTTGGCAAGCTCTACCAATACAACCTGCTCAATTTTTACCTGCACCAAAAGTGCGTGGGCCTGGGCGGGGAAGCCTATGCCAAAATGATCGAGGCGGCGATTGAAAAGAACAAGGATCCAACCCTGAAGAGGTACCTGAATTTCGCCCGCGCATTCGAATGCCTGGATCTTTCCAACAAGGGCGACCACACACCGCCGCCGCCACCCAACTGACAAGCCTCCGCTCTTTCATAAGCAATCCAGGTTTCCTGGAATCTTTTCCCCATCCGCTGGGCCGCAATGGTTTCACGCCATTATAACCATGGGGATTCGCGGCGCCGTTTCGCAAACGGGCGAGCATCAGGCCAGTTGGCGTAACCGCGCCACCGCGCGTTCCACCTGATCCGGGGCGCAGGCGTAAGAAAACCGCAGATAGCCGCGCCCGCCCGGTCCGAAGATGGAGCCCGGCGTACAGCCCATATTGCCCTTGTCGATGAGGTAATTGGCGAAGGCGTGATCGGAGGCGTCGCCCTCATAGCCGGGCCAATCTTCCGCGATTTTGGCAAAGCAATAGAAGGCGCCCGGTGGGCTTTGCTCCAGGGAGAGGAAGCGCGCGCCGCGGATTCCCTCCACCAGCCGGTCGCGGTTGGTTTTGAATCCGGTCAGCATGTCAGCCAGAAAATCGCGCGGGCCCTCGACCGCGGCAATCCCCGCCCACTGAGTGATGCTGTTCACGCCATTGCCGGTATAAAGCGCCACCTTTTTCATGGAGGCCATCAGCGCGCGGTTGCTGGTTACCGCGTAGCCCAACCGCCAGCCGGTCATGGCAAAACTCTTGGAAAAGGTAAACACGGAAATCACCCGCTCCTTCATCCCCGGATCATTTTCAACCAGTGAGGCCGGGCTGACATGGACGGCTCCGTCGTAGACGATATCCTCATAGGCTTCATCGGAGACCAGGTAAAGGTCGTGTTCGCGTGCGAAATCCAACAAATCCCTCAGCGCTTCCTCGGGCCACACCGCTCCCGTGGGGTTGTGCGGCGAGTTGATCATGATGGCCTTGGTGCGGGGCGTCACCGCGGCCGCGAGGGCATCGGGATCAAAAAGGAAGCCCCGTTCCGGCAGGAGCGGCACATGCACGGGCGCGCCGCCGGTCATGCGGATCAGCCATTGGGCGCAGGTCCAGTGAGGCGTGGGAATGAGAACCTCGTCACCGGCATCCAAAATCGCGGAAAACACGGCATAAAGCCCCTGCATGCCGCCGTTGGTGATCAGAATCTCCTCGCATTCGGCCTTCATCCCGTTCCGCATCGCCAGCTTTTCCCCGAGCGCGCGCCGCAAGGGCAGGATGCCCTGGGAGTTGACGTAATGGGTTTCATTCCTCGCGAGCGCCTCAACCGCGGCGGCCTTGATATGTTCCGGAGTATCGAAGGCGGGCTCCCCGGATTCCAGACGCAAGGGATTCTTGCGCTGCAAGAGCCGATCGCGAATCGTGACGATGCCGGAGACCTCCACGCCCTGAATCAAAGAAATCATGTTCCCCTCCTTTTTCTCTGGTTGATGAAAATTGTAGGCGATGATTTGCTATAATAAAAATTGATAATTTTAATAGAAAGAATTAGGAAAATTTATGAACGAAATCGCGCGGCTCCATTTCAGCGACCTCCAGATGGTCACCCTCATCGGCGAGACCGGTAGCCTGACCCGCACCGCGGAGCACATGCACCTCACCCAGCCCGCGATCAGCCACCGGCTTCGCCAGGTGGAGACCATCACGGGCAGCAAGGTAGTCCACCGGTTGGGCCGTTCCTTCGTGCTTACCGAGGAGGGGTTCATCCTGCGCGATTTGTTTCGCGATCTTTCCGGACAATACGCGAAGGCGGAGGATCGCCTGCACGAGCTCGCGAGGCGGCTTCAGGGCAATTTGATCATCGGCACCAGCGATACGCTCGATGTGCTCGCCAAGCGCTACCGCGTCACCCCGCAGGCGATCCTTGCCGCCAATGGCTACAAGGGGCCGCGCGCGCTGTCGCCGGGCCAGCAGCTGATCATC
>JBGTRP010000553.1:0-5309 GCA_041940685.1 Acanthopleuribacteraceae bacterium | reverse complement strand
CCGCGTGGTCAGCTTGAACAGGTCGGTGCCGTAGTTGCCCGACAGGGTCAGGCCCGGCGCGGCCGCGAAGGAATGGGGCACGAAATGGGCCGCGCTCCGAGCGGGACGGCCCAGGTAGCCACGCGCCAGGCCGGCGCCCGCGATATGCAACTCCCCGGCGACCCCGATCGGCGCCGGTTGCATGTCCTTGTCGAGTAGGTAGATGCGACTTTCGGCAAAGGGATAGCCAATGGCGGGCGCTTTTGTGTCCGGTTCACAGCGCAGGGAGGTCACCGCGACCGTGGCCTCGGTCGGACCGTATGCATTGTAGAACCGCCGCCCGGGCGACCAGCGATTGGCGATCTCCATGGGACAAACCTCTCCGCCTACCACCAGCGTGGCCAGATGGGGGAGCTGTTCGCCGACCATGGCGCTTAGCGCGGAAGGCGGCAGCACCACCTCGCCGATGAATTGCTTGCGGAGGGTAGCGGCGAGTTCGGGTCCGGGCATCAACAGATCGCCATCGGAGAGGACCAGCGTCGCGCCGTTGCCCAGGCTTCCCACCAACTCCGCGATCGAGGCGTCAAAACTGAACGATGCGAATTGAAGGGTGCGGACCTCGGGCCCGATCGCAAAGTGCCTGGCCTGCGCGTGGGCGAGGTTGCCCAGGCCCCCGTGCGGGACGACCACGCCCTTGGGACGGCCCGTGGACCCGGATGTGTAGATTATGTAGGCGGCGTTTTCCTCCAAGGGCGTCTCGATCCGCTTCTGGTTTCCCGATTGCTCCCGGGTTCGCCCCAGGTCCGGGAAGGGCAGCGGCAGTCCATGGCTTGCGGCCGAGGGATGCTGGTCGGGTGTGGCGTCGCCGGGGAGCAGCACCACATGGGCGTTTGAATCGGCCAGCATGTAATGGCGCCGGTCTCGGGGGTAACTTGGGTCGATGGGAACATAGGTTCCGCCCGCGCGTAAAATGGCAGCGAAACTCAACACTACCTCGATCCCCCGGGGCATCATCACGGCCACGGGCGTTTCCCGCTTGACGCCATGGGCTTCGAGGATTTTCGCGAGGGTTCCCGTCACTTGAAACAACGCTTGGTAGCTCAGGAAACGGTTTCGGACTGGAAGGCGAGCGCCATCGCATCGGGACCTTGTTTCGCACATGCCTCCATCATGTGTAGAAAGACCGGCGCTTGCCATTTCTCGCCTTCGCGAGTCAGGTTCCAAGTTTCCAGTATGAGGCGCCGCTCTTCCTTATCCAGAATCTCGATCCGGTGAGGGTTTTGCCGTGGATCGCGGCTCATGGCCGCCAATACGCGCAAATAGTGGGCCATCAAGCGCGCGATGGTTGCCGCGTCAAACAAATCGGTATCGTATTCAAACTCGCCCGCGACCCCGGGGAATTGGCCATTGGGATTGGCTCGCTCCGCCAGGTTCAGGGTGAGGTCGAAATGAGTGAGGCCTCTATCCAAATAATGGGACGGCCAACCCCTTCCGCCATCCTCATCCGCTTGGGCTAGCCCCTGGAAAGCAAACATCACCTGAAAGATTGGGTTGCGGCTTGGATCTCGCGCGACGCCTAGGGCTTCCACCAGCGCGTCGAAGGGAAGGTCCTGATTGCCGTCCGCCTCCAAGACCCGCTCCTGGACTTGCTCCAGCAATGGCCCGACCTTGGAATCGCGAGGTATTCGGGTCCGCAATACAAGCGTATTGACAAAATAGCCGATGAGGCGCTCCAGCCCCGGCTGGTTCCTATTGGAGAAGGGAACGCCGACCAGGATATCTTCCTGACCGCTGTACCGGGCCAGCAGAATTTGGAAAGCGGCTAAAAGAGTGGAGAACAAGGTCGCATCATGGGCTTGCGCCAGGAGGCGGACATCCCTGGCGAGCGCCTCCGGTATTTCAAAAGGGAGTAGGGCGCCGCGAAAGCGCCTGGTTTTTGTCCTGGGCCTGTCAGTCAAGAGTTCCAACACTGGCAGTTCTCCATCGAGTAAGCTCAACCAGTAATTTTTTTGGCGGCGGACCTCCGGGCTCTCCAAATGGTTTTTTTGCCAAACCGCGAAGTCCGCGTATTGAAAGGGAAGCGGTTCCCACCCGGGCTCTTCGCCCCTGAGGCCGGCCTCATATGCCGTCCGCAGCTCGCGCATCAGAATGCCGTTGGACCAGCCGTCGCCGATGATGTGATGCATGGTCCATAAAAAGCGGTCGTCCTGGCCAGAAGTGCGCAACAGACGGAAACGCGTCAGGGGACCCAGGCCCAAATCGAAGTCAATCGCGCCTTCCTGCCGCGTCAATCCCAGTGAAAGCTCTTTAGCCTGCGAGCTTCCCAATCCCTGGAGGTCAATGAAGCTCAGGGCTCTGAGTCGGTAAGCCTGGATCTCCTGTACCGGGTTTCCCTGCCGGGCCGGAAAAGCCGTCCGTAAAATCTCATGTCGTTTCAACAAGGCCTGAATCGCTTGCTCCAAGGCAAGCGCGCCAAAACGGCGTCCAGGTCGAACCGCTAAGGGAATCAAATAAACCGCCTGACCGGGGTCGATTTGATCGGTCAACCACAGACCCTGTTGTCCCGAGGAGAGCGGCATATCGCCCTCGCGGGGGACGGGGTGGATCCCGCTCGCCGGAATTGGGGCCGTCTCGCCCCGAGCCATGGCCATGAATTTGTCCAAAACCAAATCAGCCATGGCCGCGATGGTTTTGTTTTCGAACAGGGAGCGCACCGGCAACTCTATCGCGAGTTTTTCTTGGATTTTGGCAATGGCGCGGGTTACCAGCAAAGAATGACCGCCCAAGCGGAAAAAATCATCGGAAATACTAATTTTCGCGACGCCAAGCACCTCGGACCAAATTTCAGCGAGCACCCGTTCCAAGCGGTTGCGCGGGCCCTGGTAACTATCCTCCCCCGCGGAATGAGAGCGCCCGGGCGCGGGCAGGGCGGCCTTATCGATTTTGCCGTTGACCGTGAGGGGAAATTCTTCCACGGTCACAATAGCCGAGGGCAACATGTAGTCCGGCAAGCGCTCGGCAAGAGTTTCGCGCAGCAGGTCCGGCAGTTGATCTCTTGAAATTGAGCTGGGCTCCCTCGGACGCACATAAGCTACCAGCCGCAGGTCGCCCGGCAGGTCCTCCCGTGGAATCGCCAGCGCGGACTCCAGGCGGCCACTCTCCATGAGGCAGTTTTCGATTTCTTCCAATTCGATGCGGTAACCGCGCAGCTTGATTTGGTGATCGGTCCGGCCCAGAAAAAGGAGATTGCCATCGGATTGGTAGCGGGCCAGGTCGCCGCTGCGGTAGAGGCGAGTTCCCGGCGTCCCCGTAAGAGGGTTGGGCATAAAGCGGAGCGCGGTCAGCGCGGGTTGGCGAAGGTAGCCGCGCGCCATACCGAGTCCGCCGATCCAAAGTTCTCCGGCGACGCCCGTGGGCGCGGGTCGGCAATCGGCGTCCAACACGTAGAGGGACGTGTTCGCGATCGGCCGGCCGATGGGGATCTGGTCACTGTCGGGTGGATCTTTTGTAATAAAAAACGCGCAACAACCCACCACGGTTTCGGTGGGGCCGTATTCATTGACAAGCACCGTATCCGGAGCCTGACCGCGCCAGTATCGAACCGTTTCCGGAGGCAGAGCCTCTCCGCCCACGACAAAAAAGCGGGCCGGCTTTTTGGGCGCCGCCGCGGGCGGGCCCTGGGCCAGCATTTGCAGGTGCGCGGGGGTCAGCTTTACCAGGCTGAACGGCTCGTCCTTGCGCAAGGCGCGGGCCAGCGCCTCAACCCCGGCGGCCTCGGGCAGGAAGCACAGGCTCCGACCACTGATTAAGGGAAGAAACAGGCTGGTTACGGTCAGGTCGAAAGCCAGTGAGGAGTGGACGGGGGCTCCGGTTCCCGCGTGGGTTTGATAGGACTTCGCCGCCCAGGCGAGGTAATTGTTCAGGCCGCGGTGGGTGATGAGCGTACCCTTGGGCCGGCCCGTGGAGCCGGAGGTATAGATGACATAGGCCAAGTTGTCAGGATGCGGCGATGTGCGCGGGTTCTCATCGAGATCATCATTTGCCGCATCTTCCGACTCCACCCGCAAACGGGAAATGCCATTCAGCGCGGAGGCCCGCTCCAACCGCCTCGTGACCAGCACCCTGTCCACCCCCGCGTCCCCGAGCACAAAGCGGATGCGTTCTTCCGGATAGCCCGGGTCGATTGGAACATAGGCGCAACCCGCTTTCAACACGCCAATCACGGCCACGGCCATTTCCCTGCACCGCTCCATGTAGATGGCCACCATCCCATCCGGTCCCAGGCCGTGGGCGCGCAGCTCCACCGCGAGCCGGTTGGCTCTTCGGTTCAACTCTCCGTATCCGAGCGCATGCTCGTTTCCGGCTTCATCGCATTCCACGATCGCCGGAGCCCGGGGGGTTCGCCGCGCCCAATCCTCGAACATCCGATAGCAGGGCCGACGATCCTGGCGCGCTACGCCGGTGGCGTTCCACTCCACCAGTTGCCGCTGGATTTCTATGTGGGAGAGGAGGCCTACAGCCCCACAGCTTATATCCGGGTTCATGGTTAAATTTTTCAGCAGCCTGAGGAAATGATCGCGCAGGCGCGAAATAGTGGTGCGCTCGAAGAGGTCCGTATCGTACTCGAAATGGCATGCTAGGCCTTCCTCGACCCGCTCCATGTTCAGGGTCAGGTCGAAATGGGAAATGCCCCGGTCGAGTTCCAGCGGTTTCAAGTCCAGCCCCGGGCCCGGGTTCGCCAAAAGCGGCGCATTTTGTAAAACGAACATGACCTGGAAAAGGGGGTTGTGGCTGAGGCTTCTCTCCGGCTCCAGCAACTCGACCAGCTTTTCGAAAGGCAGGTCCTGGTGGGCGTAAGCTTCCAGCGTGGTAGCGCGCACCCTTTGCAACGCCTCGATGAAGCTAAGTTTCCGGTCGAACCGCGCCCGCAATACCAAGGTGTTCACGAAAAAACCGACCAGCCGTTCGACCTCTACCCGGGTGCGGTTGGCAATGGGGCTGCCCACCAAAATGTCTTGCTGCCCCGAATAGCGATAAAGCAACAGCTTGAAAACGCTCAGCAGAACCATGAACGGTGTTGCGCCTTGCTCGCGCGCAAGGTTTTCCAGAGCAATGGCCAAGCCGGAGTCGATTTGAAAAAAAGTCAGGGCGCCGCGAAAGCGCTGCTGCCCAGGACGCGGGTGATCGGTTGGCAGCTCGGAAATGGGCAGTTCGCCGCCAAGTTGCTCCTTGACCACTTTCCTCAAACGTTTGCGGCCTTCAGAGCCTTGGTATCGCTCGTAGAATTCGATGACGGTCTCGATGACCACGCCCGGGACTCCATCCGCCAC
>JBGTRP010000552.1:0-5311 GCA_041940685.1 Acanthopleuribacteraceae bacterium | reverse complement strand
GGTTGGAGACCATGCCCCTCACGGCCACGGGCAAGGTGGACCGCTTGGCTTTGCCCAAACCCGAACCCGAGCACCCGGCCGCGATCCTCATGCCGCCCGGCACGGCAACCGAGGAAATTTTAATTGGCTTGTGGCGTCGGATGTTGGGCGTTAAGCGGGTGGGAACCGAGGCCAACTTTTTCGAGTTGGGCGGTCATTCGCTGTTGGCGACCCGCCTCGTCTCCAGGGCAAGGCATCTGTTCGGCGTGGAGATGGAGCTCCGCGATCTGTTCGAGGCGCCCACCCTTGCCTCTTTCGCCGCCCGGGTCGACGCGGCCAAGCAGAAGGCGGGCCCGCCCTTGCCGCCCTTGAAACCCGTCGAGAGAATCGAAGCGTCGCCGCTCTCTTTCTCGCAGCAGCGGCTTAGGTTTCTGCACCAATTCGAGGAGGCCCGGGATGCCTATCATATTCCGGCATCCATGCGGCTCCACGGTGTTTTGGATGTCTCCGCTTTGGAGCGAACCATTGGCGGGGTGATCCGGCGTCACGAGTCGCTCCGAACCGCTTTTGCGGTCGAGAAGGACCAACCCATCCAGCGGATTCAGCCGCCCATGAGCTTCTCCTTATTGGTTCTGGATGGAAGCGCGATGTCGGAGGCGGAGCTCGCAAACCTTTGGGTCATGGATATGCGCATGGCCTTCGATCTGACCCTTGCGCCCTTGATGCGCGTCAGGCTGGCGCGACTCGGAGGGAAAGATCATCTTTTATTCGTGGTGATGCACCATATCATCTCCGATGGTTGGTCCATCAATATTCTGCTTCGCGAACTGAGCGTCATTTATCGCGCCTTCCTCCATGGCAAGCCCTCGCCGCTGGATGCGCCGCCCGTGCAGTACGCGGACTACGCGGTCTGGCAACGCCAATGGCTGACCGGTTCGGTCCTGGAGGCGCAACTGGTTTTCTGGCGCGGGGAATTGGCAGGGATTCCCAGCCCGCATCGGCTGCCCACCGACTTCCCGCGTCCCCAGATTCAGCGGTTCCGGGGCGAGGCCTTTGATTTTGCCCTGAGCCCCGATACCACGCGGCGGCTGCATGCCCTCGCCGTGGAAAGCAACGGGACCCTGTTCATGGTTCTGCAAGCGGGTTTTTCCGCCCTGCTGGCCCGCTACTCAGGGGAGCGGGACTTGGTGGTCGGCTCCCCGGTCGCCAACCGCAACCACAAGGAAATCGAGGGTCTGATCGGCTTTTTTGTCAATACGCTGGTCCTGCGGACGCGGGTCGGGGAAACCGACAGCTTTGCGGATCTACTGGAGCGCACCCGTGAAACCTGCCTGCGCGCCTACGCCCATCAAGACCTGCCCTTCGAGCATCTTGTCGAGGACTTGCAGCCCCGGCGAAGCCTGAGCCATGCGCCGCTTTTTCAGATTATGTTCATCCTGCAAAACGCGGTGGAGGCCCGGCTGCAGCTGCCGGGCGTTGCCTTGTCGCCATGGGAAACCCCATCCGGTTCGGCCAAGTTCGACCTGAGCCTGACGTTGGCCGAGCAGGATGGCGTCTTGCGGGCCAGCTTCGAGTTCGACCGGGATCTGTTTCGAGCCGAGACCATCGCGCGGATGGCGGGCCATTATGAGAACCTGTTGCGGGAGGCTGCGGCGCGGCCCGCCCTACGGCTTGCCGAGATCTCGCTCATCGATGCCGGGGAGCGGCTTCGTTTGTTGACGGATTGGAACGAAACTACCGCGGCGTTGCCGGTCTTGCACGGGGGTCCCGCCCGATTCGCGGCGCGGGCCGCCGGGCAGCCCGATACCGTGGCCATCGCCCACGAGGGAAGCCTGCTGACTTATGAGGCGCTGCACGCGCTGGCGCGCACCTGGGCGGAGGAATTATGCGCTCGGGGAGTGGGTCCGGAGGTGCTGGTGGGCGTGTGTATGCAGCGTTCGCCCGCGATGATCGCGGCCATGCTGGCGGTCCACCAGGCGGGCGGAGCCTATGTGCCGCTGGACCCCGGCCACCCGGCCGAGCGGCTGGCCTTCATCTGCCGCGACGCGGGAATGGCGCATATCCTCACGCGGGCCGCCACGGCGGCCAGCTCGCCGTTGCCCCGGGACCGCACCCTGGTCCTGGATCGCGGCGACTGGGCCTCACCTGGCCGGACCTATCCCGGCCGGGCCACTCCAGGCCGGGCCGCGGCGCCCCTCGATGGAGAATGCCTCTCCCATGTGATCTACACCTCCGGTTCAACCGGTCTCCCCAAGGGCGTGGCCATCCGGCATCGGAGCGCTGCGGCGCTGATCGATTGGGTGGAAGAGGCGTTTCCCTCCGCCTGCCTGCAATCCGTGTTGGCGGCGACCTCGATCTGTTTCGACCTCTCGGTCTTTGAAATCTTTGCGCCCCTGGGATTGGGCGGCAAGGTGGTGCTGATCGAAAACATGCTGGCCTTTGGCCAAACGATCCACCGCCATGAGGTGACCCTGATCAACACGGTACCCTCCGCGATGGCGGAACTGGTGCGGGAAGGAAGGCTGCCGGATTCGGTGCGGGTGGTGAACCTGGCGGGAGAGCCGCTCCGCAACGCTCTGGTCGATCGCATCCACGAGAATGCCTGCCGGGTATACAACCTGTACGGTCCCTCCGAGGACACGACCTACTCGACCTCCGCGCTGATGCGGCCAGGTGGAAGGGAAATTCCCCCGATCGGACATCCGATCGCCCATACGGGCGCCTACCTGATGGATGCGCGGCTGAAGTTGGTTCCCATGGGGCTTGCCGGCGAGTTGTGTCTGAGCGGGGCGGGTCTGGCGCGGGGCTATTTTGCGCGGCCCGGGCTGAGCGCGGAGAAGTTCGCGCCCCACCCCCATGGATCGCGGCCCGGCGAGCGCCTCTACCGGACCGGAGACCGTGCGCGGCTGGGAGTGGAGGGGTCGCTCAGCTTCCTCGGCCGGCTGGACCATCAGGTCAAGCTGCGGGGCTATCGCATCGAGTTGGGTGAAATCGAGAGCATCCTCGGCCAGCAGCCGGGCATAGAGGAAGCGGTAGCCTTGGTCAGGGAGGACCGACCCGGCGATCCCCGCCTGGTGGCGTATGTGAAAACGAGGGAGCATGAGACGGGCCAGGACGCACGGGAAATGCTTCAATCGCGGTTGCCCGATTACATGATGCCGGCCGCAATCCTGAGATTGGAGCGCTTTCCGCTGACCCCCAACGGCAAGGTGGACCGCGCCAGGTTGCCGGCGCCGGACTGGTCGGAGCAGGGAGAGAAGCGGGAAGCGGTGCGGGCGCGAACGGTGACGGAGGCGAGGCTGGCCGCGATCTGGGAAGAGGCGCTGGGTCTGGAGTCCATGGATGTAGGAGCGAATTTCTTTGCCCTGGGCGGTCATTCCCTGCTGGCGGCTCGGGTGGTTTCCAGAATCCGCGAGGCCTTTTCCATGGAGTTGCCGCTACGGGCTTTGTTCGAGGCCCCCACGGTGGCGCAACTGGCCAAACGCCTGGAGACGGGCTCTCCACAAGCAGAGCCGATCGGCATTCCCATCGCCTCCAGGGAGGGGGAATTGCCTCTTTCCTTTTCCCAGGAACGCCTGTGGTTCCTCGCCCAACTGGACGGCGGCGCGGATGCCTATCATATTCCGGTGAGCCTCCGTCTGAGCGGCGTGCTGGATGTCGAGATCCTGGCCAGGGGCCTGGCGATGGTGATCGAGCGCCATGAAAGCCTTCGAACCGTGTTCCCCGAGCATGATGGCCGGCCCCTGCTACGGATCGAACCACCGGGCGAACTCGTTTTCCCGGTGGTCGATTTGAGCGGCCTTCCCGCGAACATGGGGTGGCGGTTTGCCGAAAGCCTGGCTTGCCGCGAGGCGGAGATCTCCTTCCATCTCGATCGGGGCCCGTTGCTGCGGGTGAAATTGCTGCGGGTGAGCGCCGAGGAGCACGCCTTGCTCGTCACCATGCACCATATGGTGTCAGACGGTTGGTCCCTCGGCCTGTTGGTGGAGGAGGCGACGGCCCTTTACGGGGCGTTGTTGCAAGGACAACCTCCGCCCCTCGCGGCGCTCCCCATTCAATACGCGGATTACGCGGTCTGGCAGCGCCGGTGGCTGACCGGCGCGGTCTTGGAGTCGCAACTGGCGTTTTGGCAGGAGCAATTATCGGGCGCGCCGAGCCTGCATCAACTGCCCATGGATTTCCCCCGGCCCCGCATGCCGTACTTCCGCGGCGCGGAGTATCGGTTTCAGGTGGATGAGCGACTCAGTACGGGGTTGACCGGATTGGGCCGGAACATGGACGCCACCTCTTTTATGACGGTATACACGGCCTTCGCCACCCTACTCTCCCGCTATAGCGGACAGGCGGACATTCTGGTCGGGACCCCGGTGGCCAATCGAGAGCTCAAGGCTCTGGAACCGATGATCGGCCTGTTCGCCAATACCCTGGTTTTGCGAACCCGAGTAAGTGAAATACAAGGGTTTCAGGATCTCCTGCGCGAGGTGCGGGACTTCTGCCTGCAAGCCTATACCCATCAAACCGCGCCCTTCGAAAAGGTGGTCGAACGGCTGGTTCCGGAGCGGCGCCTAAACCATAGCCCGCTTTTTCAAATAATGTTCTCTTTCTTGAACCCGACTCCGGAACGGCGCACACCCGGCTTGACGATCTCCCATATCGACCGGGCCGCCACCCGGGCGCAATTCGATTTGACGCTCAATGTCATGGAGACGGAGGCAGGGTTTGCCTGCCAATTCGAATTCAACCGCGATTTGTTCCGCTTGGAAACCCTGATGCGAATGGCTGCCCATTTCCAAAACTTGTTGGCCGCCGTCGTGGAAAACCCCAAGAAATCCATAGAGGACCTACCCCTGATGGACGAGGCAGAGCGGCGCCATCTGCTGGCCTCCTGGAACCTGGCCGAAAGTGCCGCCGGCGAGGGCAACCCCGTGGAGCCCTTCGAGCTTCAGGCGAGAAGGGTTCCCGATAAAGCCGCGATCGTGGCCGAAAACAGGCATCTCACCTATGCTGGGCTCAACCGGATGGCAAGCCTAGCTGGCCTGGGTCTGAAGGCGCTGGGTTGCGGACCGGAGACCGTGATCGCGGTCCGCCTGCCTCCCTCGCGGGAGAGGCTGGCCGCACTCCTGGGGGTGTGGAAGGCCGGGGCAGTCTTCCTCCCGATCGAGGTTTCTCCCCCCGTGAAGCGGACCGAATTCAAGCTCGTGGATTCGGGCGCGGCGGTGCTGATTACAGAAAATGCGGCGGATTTGTCTTTCCGTGGCAAGGTCACGAGTTTTGCCGCGCTTGCGGCGCTCGGCTCCCAATCGCCTGAAATGGATCCCGACGCACGGAGCTC
>JBGTRP010000551.1:0-5316 GCA_041940685.1 Acanthopleuribacteraceae bacterium | reverse complement strand
CATCACGAATCCGCCGTTTATGGTAACCGGTCGCCTGGGCGCATGGGGAAAGACAAAACGCAACCTCAGGCTTTCGGGTAGCCGCAACTCGGGCGCCACCGCTTCGAAATCATGGCCGTCCGCGCCAAGGCCGTGAAGCCAGATGATCGCCGCGCGCGCGGGTTGTTGAGGTTCGATCTCAACGCAATCCAAAATAGGTTCAGCCATTTGGTCATCCTCTCTCGCGGCCGGGACGCCAGCCGTAATCGGAGCCCCATTGTAGCCTATTCCCGCCGCGAAGTCCGGGTATTGCGAAGCTAAAGCCGATCCAGAACCTCGCGCACAAAAGGCCGTGTGGAGGGCGGCACGTAATCCAGGTTCTGCTGGCGGTCGGTAACCTCCCAGAAAAATTCTTCGGTTTCTTCCAACAAGCGCTCGCCCGTGGCCTTGGGTAATGCGACGGCGAGTTCTTTCAGGCCTTGCTCCACTTGCTCGGCCGCCTCATGATTGCCCCGCTCATGCAACCTGGCCGCGGTCAGTAGCCTTGCCTTGAACAGACCCTCCGTAAGGCCGTGGTTCCCATTGTCCTTTACGGGTTTGGGCCGTTTGAGGTAAAGCTCCAAGAGCTGGCCATATTCGGGTTGTTTGGGCTCGACCGAGGTAAGGATATGGCCAAGGTCATAAGCCACCAGATCGTGGGCGAAGGGCAGATCCGCTGCCAAAGCCATTCCCGCGTAATAATCCAGGTAGGTCCCGATTTGAAGCACCTTCCTCGGATAGGCCTCCCAGAGTCGCTCCGCCATGCGCCGGTACTGGAAAAGCAGATCGTAAATGGCGTGGATGTCCCTGCTCTTCACGGCCTCCCGCAAAAAGTTGTTGAAGAAGCGCAGCGAAAGGTCCAGCACGCCGCGATCCTGCTTTTCCGCCGCCAGCAGCGCCAGGTTTCTCTGAGTTCGGCTGATGGCGCTTATGACGTCGTGGACCTTGGCCAAGGCCGCGTCATAGGCTCTGCTCAATTGAAGCATCAGCTCCATCTCGAACCAGGTTCTGTCTTGTTCGAGCAGTTTCGCGGCCGGCTTGGAGAGTCCGGGAAATTGCGCATGGCGCACGGAGAACCACTCCGCGGGCCATTGCCGCTTGCAATTCAAATAGCGGACCGCGCAGTGATCCAGGGCCTCCACCGCCTCGATGGCCGTATTGCGGTCCGCGCGGTCCAGGGCCCGCAACACGATATTGCCTAGATTGCGGACGCCATTGACCAACCCTTCCCGATGCGTTTCGTCCGGGTTCTTGATCGATCGGCGCATCAGCCGAACCACATCGCGGCTCACCAGGGCGATGATGGTGGTGGGCTCCAAAAAGTGAAAGACGGAGAACATATAGGGCAACAGCAAGGCCAGGGTCAAAAGCACCAAAATAAGCGAGAAGATCAGGTGTATCAGGGGCGCCGGTTCGCTGCCGGCGATTCGGCCCAGCCAGACCGCATGACCCGCTGAAAAAACAAAAAGGCCCAGCATCAAGCGGTTCGCGCCCGAGCGCATGAATAGGTGGATCAATTGCGGCGTGTACATGTTGGCGGTAATGGGGATCGCCAAAAAGAGACAGGCAAAAACCGTGGTGATCAGGGTTACCGCGGTGCGCGAAAGGCCATTGGCCAGTAAGCGCCGGCTTTCCGCATCCGCGGCGATCCATCCTCCCTCGGGTAGAGGTTCGAGCAGGTTCATCAAGGCGAGGTAGATACCGGATGCCGCGAGGATCGCCAAGATTACGGGCAGGTTGAGCCTGCTTTTAATAGGAAAGGACCGTTGTTTGAGGGAATTCATCCAAATACCCGATTGGGGAAGGTGAGCGGTTTCCTGGAAGTGTAACCGCTGGGAAAGGGTCGCGCAACCGTTGGTGCTTGGGAAAACGCGCCTCTATTTTTCCTCTCTCGGCGCCTCGTGGAGGTGGATGATCTTGCGCCGCCACCAGTTGCCGATGCGAACCGAGCTCCAGGAAACCGACATGCGCCGTCCCTTAAAGGCCAGGCCCCGCACCAGGCGGGAACGCAGGCGAACCCGCGCCGGGGAGGAAGGTTCGGTCACCGCCCGCGCCGCCTCCTCTTCCGATACCAGGCGGGGCGCAATGCCATCCCGCTCCAGCTTATCGAAGTACCCGCGTCCCAATTCGTGATAACCGATATCGATTTTCTTTTTGGCCTCAAACGAAGCCGCCCGGCCGCTGGTTTCGATCAGGTACCGTTTGCTGACCCAATCGAGGCGGCCCACCAGCTTGCCCGGATCGTGCGCCAACAGCGTCAGCGTGTCTTCCCACAGACCCAAAATTTCTTGGTGCTCCAGGGGAACCTGGACCGATTGGCGCAGGTATTCGCGCACCGCGCGCACATAATCCCATTGAATTTGCAGCGCGTTTTTCATCTCACCCGATGTGAGCAGAACCTCGGCCTTCAAGGAGGGATCGGCCACCAGCCTCCGCAATGCCTTCAATGGCCGCGCCGGACGCGGTATCTGATTCAGATGTCCGGCTTCCCAGGCTTGCATCACCAGAACCGTCGTGCCGACTTTCAGGTATTCTGCCAGTTGCGCGCGATTGGAGTCGCTCATTCCCAATTGAAGTCTTTGCGCGCCTCGGAATAGCCGTCGCAGAGAGGCGGGCCGTAGCAGCAATAGATCCATGGCGGCAAAGTACTGCTGCTTGATCAGGTTGCCGGTATCGAATAGAGGCCGGTCATTGGGGCTGATGGAGAACCGCACCAGACGGCGGATTGCGACGCCCTTCTCGGAGAGCGCGAAGGTTCCGTCTTCCAGCAGGGTTCCCGCGCCGGTAAAAACCGGTCTGGAAATGAAAAAACCCGTCAACACGCGCCGTTGCCCACGGAAGGCGAACCAGCGCAAAAGAAGATTAAAGGGCAGGGAAGCGAGAAGCTGCAGGGGATACAACACGCGGTATTCCACTTGCGAGATGACCGCCTCGAAACGTTTGCCGCCCAACTGGGCCTCAACCCGTAACCAGGCCCTTTCCAGGAAATTTCTCAACCATCCGGCCAAGCGGCGGGCGGGCGCCAAACGCACCCCATAGTGCAGCAGAACAGCCGTCAAGCGAAGCCCTCCATACAAACCCAGCGCCAGCAGCAATAAGGAAAAAAATGCGATGAGAACCACCAGGACATAGGTCCAGTAAATCAGAAATAACACGGGCAAAATGGGAAATAAGAGCGCCAATGCCAAGCGATAGAGAAACAGCGAAACGCCAGCCCCGAATATGGTCTCGTAATTCTCCTGGGCGCCGTAGATATGGCCCTCATGGTCGCGGCAGTTCTTGACCAACCCTAGCATGCCCAAAATGCCGCGCTCGCGTAGGTACGCCTCGGCCCGGGGAATGACCTCTGTCAACAGAGATTCCTGCGCCCGCTGGTAGAGTAAAAGCTCGCTCGGACTCCTACACTCCGGGGTTGCGCCCTCCAAAAGGCCGCCCTGGCGCGCGTAGGGGAGGAACTCATAGCAAAAGGCGCCGCCGTTCTCGGTGAAGAATTGGTCTTGGAAGAAGTTGCGTTCGCCCGGGCGGGTGCGCACTCTCTCTGAAATGGCGTACCGCAACGCCTCGAACAACAACTCGTTCCCGGGATGGGGCTGCCCAAGGGCCGGTGAGAAACGGATGGCGTATTCCGTTTCCTGGCCCAAAAGCCGACTCATGCCACGGTTATTCTCCGCCCTCGGGTACTATGGTTTCGCGCAGGTAGGCTTGGGGTTCCCGGTCGGCGTCCAAGGCGACCTCTTCCACTACCTTCGCCAGAGCGTCTCGTTCGGTTTTACTTTTTGGATCGGTTTCTTCCAAGGGAGCCGCTTGTTGGTTCATGTTCGTCACCCTTTCTTGAAAAATCGGTTGTTTCTCATTATTCAGGGAACCCACGCGGCTGTCAAGATGAATGCGAACCGGGCGCGGCGCGAAAAGCGGGCCCTTTCCGCCCCCACGCGCCTCCCGATTTCAGCGGGCGATTTCGGGGTTCTTCAGAATCAGGAAAGCCGCCAAGACCTTGGCGAGATAATGAGCGTCGCCGCCCTCTCCGACCGCGGACAATTGCCAGGGATCGCTGGTTCCCGCCGCCTCCATTCGCCGATTGAGCTCATGCTCGCCGAGATTATAGGAGAGAATGGCCAAGCTCCAGTCTTGATAGCGTTCATAGAGACTCTCCAGGTAGCGTAGCGCCGCGTGCGTGGCCTTGTCCGCGTCCAGCCGCTCATCGATGCCGCCCTCCACCACCAGACCCATCCGGCGGGCCGTGCTTGGAATGAATTGCCAAATGCCGGCCCCCGTTTTGGCGTCTTGGGACTTGGCCGCGATATTGCGGAATCCCGATTCCACGAAGGGAATGGCCAAAAGCGCCTCGGGTAACCCCGATCGCTGCAGGCCCGCCTCGATTCTCGCGCGGTGATGCTTTACCCGGCTCAGGGCCTGGCGCACGAAACGCCGGCCGTCAGGCGTGCCCAGGTAGCGGTTCAACTCGGCTAGCACCTCATCGTTGACCTTCACCGCGAAGCCGTTGTCCCGTGCGGCATTGGCGGCGAGCTCGTGGGCCCGCTCCATGGTCAGCCTCCTGTCCTGAATCCAATTGTGGGAGGCCCATGCCGCCGCGGACATGACGGCCAAGGCGATCAACCAGGCCCAAGGGCGGAGCAGATTCTTTTTGGATGATTTTTGAATGGCAAACATGTATTCGATCCTCCGTTTCAAAATATGGCCCGAGGCGCTTTCAGCCATGCCGACTGCGCCCGTGGGTCTGAGCCTGTTCCCGGCGGCGCGCGCCACCTCGAGCAGGCATTGGCCATAGGCATGAAGCGTCAATCCCTTACTGCCGACCAGCACCTCATCGCATGCCAGCTCGCGGGTTTGCGACAGACACCGCGCCCATAAATGGACCATGGGGTTGAAAAAAAACAGGAGCCGCAGGGCGCTCATGACGTACACCCAACGCGTATCGCCCTGGCGGTGATGCTGGAGCTCATGGCGCAGCGCGATGCGAAAATGGTCCGGCCGCTCCAGTAGGCTCGTGGGCAATACTACGCGCGCCGAACCGGGGAGCCAACTCGCATAGGGAACGCTCGCGCGCTCGGTCAGACAAATGCGAACCCGCCCGATTCGGCGGATGGTGTAACAGGCTTTGAGCATGGCCCGTCTCGCTGCCCATTCTCGGGCGGCCGCGATCAACTCGGCGTCGGAGAGGTCGTGGCCGCCGGTCGCCTTCTTGCGCGCGTCGACGGCCGTCCCGGCGTCGCCCTTGTAGCTGGACACGAACCCGCACAGCGTCTCGGGCGTGAAGTCCTTGGACGGCACTCCCTT
>JBGTRP010000550.1:0-5318 GCA_041940685.1 Acanthopleuribacteraceae bacterium | reverse complement strand
CTGCTGGAAAAACTGAATCAGGCCCCGAAACGGGCCGATTCGGTGATTCGCGCCCTGGACGCGGATGTTGCCGGCGGCGCGCCGCGAACCAGCGCCGGCGGCGGCGGCCTGGAGAACAGCATTCCTCTGCTGGGCGCGGACCTGGTCCATCAGCTAGGCATCACGGGCGAGGGCGTGGAGGTGGCGGTGCTGGATTCCGGCATGGATCTCGACCACCCCAACCTGGCTTCCTCGCTGGCGGCCGAGGCCTGTTTCTGCTTTAACCCCAACGGGGACTGCTGCCCCGACGGCAGCGCCATCCAGCTCGGACCCGGCAGCGCCGTGGACGATCACGGCCATGGAACGCATGTGGCCGGCATCATTACCAGTGAGGGCGCGGTAGGCGGCGCGGGCATGGCCCCCGGAACCAGCATCACCATGATCAAGATGCTGGACGCCAATAACGGCTTTTTCTCCACCGCCGATATCGTGGCGGGCCTGGACTGGATCCACGCCAACCGCCCCAATGTGCGCGTGGTGAGCATGAGCCTGTTCACCAATGCCCTGTTCAGTCAAGTCTGCGACGAGAGCACGGCCTGGACCCAGACCTTGTTTTTGGCCGTGCAAAACCTGGTGGACAAGGGCGTGCTGGTGGTGGCGATTGCCGGCAATAGCGGTTTCAACGGGCAGATCACCGCGCCCGGTTGTCTGTCCAATGTGGTGGCCGTGGGCGCCACCAACCTTGCCGATAACCTGGCCTCCTTTTCCAACAAGCATGCGGCCGTGGCGCTCTACGCGCCCGGCGTGGGCATTCAATCCTCCGCGATCGGCGGGGGACTGGTTTCCTTTTCGGGCACCTCCATGGCCTGTCCCCATGTGTCCGGATTGGCCGCGTTGATGATCGAGGCCGATCCCTCACTGACCCCCGCGGCAATGTTGCAGACCATGAAGGATACGGGCATTCCCGTGGTGGAAAACCCCGGCGTTACCAAGCCGCGCATTCAGGCCAAGGCGGCCGTGGACCAGGTGCTCGCCAACAAAACCGACTGTCCTGATTTGACCGAGCCGGTCCGGCTATTGCCCCACCTCACCCTGGCCGGCGGCGCGTTTGAAACCCGCATCCTCATCGCCAACCGCAACGCCGAGGAGCGTGCCTACAACCTGACCCCATATCTCTCCTCGGGTGAGGCGCTTTCCGGGGTGGAAGGCGTGGTCGGCGGCTCGCAAACGGTCGTCCTGACGCCCGCGGAACTGCTGGGAACCGATGCGGCATCCCATTTCCACATCGATGCGCCCAACAGCCTGCACTTCAGCCTTACCTACCGCGCCGCCAACGAGTCCGGCGCGCCGGTCCATGTGCAAGAAGCCCGCACCGCCAACCGCTGGTGGCTGATTCAGGCCGGGGACTGGCAAAAAACCTGGGATGGCCTGGCCGTGGTGCGGCTCGGCGACGAATCCGCCGATGTGACCATCGCCCAAATCGATGCTGGCGGCGCCGTGCTGGCCACCGACACCATCGCCGCCAACCTGGCGCGCAACGCCAAGGCATTGTACGTGATCGGCGATCATTTCCAGCCCATTGACGGCGGCTATTACCTGATTTCCTCACCCCAACCCGTGGTGGTGCTGGCCCTGCGCGGCGATCTCGGCTCTCAATTCCTATGGCAAAACACGGCCGTCGCCACTCCCGACTGCGTGGAATGAGAGCCTCCACTGAATTGAAAATCGGGCATCCCTGAGATCACAGGGCATCGGTTTCCAAAAATTCGCGAACCGTTCGGGATTATTTTTCCACTCGCTTCAAGCAGCGAAGCTGTTGGTTTTAAATCCGTTGAGGGGCCCATCAAGGCGATGGGGCCGCGGGGCAATCACCGCGTGAATGCGAAAACGGAAACTATTGTCCGTCTATGCTTTTTAAGATCAGTCGGTATTGCAGAACTTTTAAGCGTTTTCTCTTCGCTATTGAGAAAAAAGAACTGCGGAAAATCTACTTTTCAGGGAGGGAAAAATGGATAAGGTAGATATTTTCATTTATTTCATCGGACTAATTGCACATGTGATTGATGGAAATTCCTACTACGCGCTCATGCCAAGCGCCGAGGGAACCCATACGCCTGTACTCATGTTCTTTAAGGCGCAAGTACGTAACCGGGACGAAATGCTAAGGGACGAGAATTGTTATCATGAGATTGGACAATTCGGCTTTTGGTTCCTCCATCGGAAGGAGCTGGAAATTGACAATACAGATATTGATATTGACGCTGAAAGTGATTGGTCTTCCTGCTCGGATAGCCTTCCTGCTGAAGGCGAAGACCAACTCTGCTGGTTGACACCGATGAAGGAAATGGACCGGAAAGGCGAGGACAAAAATCGAAATCCAGGCAGAGTCAAGGTTGAGGCCCTTAATCGAAATTCAAATCTTGTGGCCGCGAGAATGAAGCTCAGCGAAGCCAAGTTAAGAGTCCATTTTTTTGCTGAACATCCCAAATCTGAAGAAATATTCACCTATCAATTCAAAGAAGAGGAAAAGGTTTCTGGAATTGAGCCTCGTGCCATGGCTACCTCGGTTATGGCGAAACTGGATGTTCCTAAGAACCATGTTATTTTTCGGGCAACTTCAATGGATTCGACCGATGCCCCCAAGGAGCTGATTCTTGGTGATCTAGTCCCTGGTCAAAACTCTAAAGTTGAGGTGATTTTGCTGCATTTCCCAAACAAGGATCCAAAAAATGGCGATCCTTCAAAAGATGATGGACTCAAGCATTTCGCCCATTTTTATCCGCTCGTAAAGGATTGGGGCAAACTTCCCAAGTACATTCCGTCGATAAACGGATCAGGACAAAAACGATCGGCGAAGGATACCATCAATGGACGAGGACTGCCCTATCTCACGAGTCAATATGTGAAAGACCGCGAGAACAACCGTGTGTCGCTTCCTCGCTGCGGTCTTTGTTGTGGTCCTCTTTGGGATTTGGAGGGTGCCACTGCCCCAATCGACCGGGAAGCCTGCCCTCAGGTTCTGCTGGAGCCACCACTTGTGGAGCCACCGCCGGAATGATTCAGGGCAATCCGAACACCTGGTAATGGGCGTTCATGGCGCGGGCAAAGGCCTCGGGCGCATCCCGCAGCAGTTCCAATTGCGTGGCCCGCAGGGCGAGGGCGGGGGAGAGACCGCTGACGAGATGGCGGTGCAGGGCGATGGAGAAAGGCATGTTGCCGCGGTCGTCCACCGGCCGCAGCGGCGCGATCGCCGAGGGCACGCCCGCGGCCAGGAAGGGCCTGGCCAGGTGCCCGCCGCGCTCGCTGATGGAGGGGCCCGGGCTGCCCGCCTCGCAGGTGGCCAACACCACCAGGCGGGTGTTTTCAAAGCGCTGGCCGTAAATGTCCGCCGCGCGCAGGGCCCCGTCCTCCTCCTCGGAAGCGGCGAGCAACAGCTTGGAGGACATGGGCGCCAGGGGATCAACCTCCGAATGGCAGGCAAAATGAATCACATCCGCTTCCATTCCCATTTTCAGGCATTGCGCGGGTGTGGCTTCCCCCGGACTGATAACCGTTTTTCCGCCCGGATAGGATGCGATTTGGGCGACCTCCTGCGCCGCCCAGGGCAGGTTGGGTTTGCTGCCGTACCGGCGGCGGTCGAAGCTGGGATTGCCCACGGCGAGCAGGTTTTGCGGCGCTTTTCCGGCCCATTTCTGGCGGTGGATAGTAGCGTGATGATAGAAGGAGAGGCTGGGCGCCAGGGCGATGGCGTAGTCCTCGAACAGGTAGCGGTCCCCGCGCCGGAACATGGCGAAGGGCAGGGACCAGAGTTCTTTGTCGGGAATCAGCACCAGGGTGGTTTTGTCCCTCAGGTGTTCCTGGAGCGGCGCCAGCAGCCAATCGTGGAGCTCCTCCAGGATGTCGTGGGATTCCGAGAGCGGCAATTGCGAATGCATATGGGCATTCAATGACCTGATCCGTTGTTGCAAGGCCTCCCGGTCCAGGATGAATGTGTCAACTTGTGTATTGACGGCGTCCATTACACAGAACAGCGCCCGATCTTCCAGCAAGAAAAAGGAGACGATCGCCTGATTTTCCGGGATTTGATCCTTTACGATTTCAGGATTGGGAAAGGCTTGCCATGGATCCAAGGGCGCGCCCCTGCTACTCAGCAAACGTTCCAGCAGCAGCCGGGCGCGCGCCTTCTCCGTGTAGGCGAGCGCGCCGTCCCAGTCCTGTTCCTCGACCAACAGCGCGATCATGTCATCGTAGAGCCGGAGGGAATGGTCAAAAAAGCTGACCCGCTGTCCGCCGTCTTTGAGATGGGCGCGGCTCTGCTCCAGACGGCCGATTCCCTCACGCAACTCGGCTTCGGCGGCGGCCGCGTCGCCCGATGCGCTATGGGCGTGAGCCATCCACAGCGATAGCTCGGCCCCCCCGACCCAAACCTTTTTCGCATCGAAATATTCACGGGCCTCCCGCAGGCAGGCCAGCGCCCTGAGGGGCTCTACTTCCGCCAGATAGTGACCACGATGGACCAGGATCTCGGCCGCCACATCGTCGCGGGTGTCCTTTGCGGGGATGGCGTCCAAATGAGATTCCGCGGCTTCGAGGTCCCGCAGGGCGCCTTGCAGGTCGCCGGCCGCGAAACGCGCCGTGGAGCGCCAACGCAATGCCTGGGACAGGGTGGACGACCTGTTGGCCGCCTTGGCGCGGGCCAGGCCCTCTTCCAGAAAATAGCGGGCAACCCCAAGTCTTCCTTGCTCCAAAAGGTTATTGGCGATACCGATATAGATGATATGGGAGAGGGTGTAGTCGGGCTCAAGCCGCAAATGATCGAGCAATGAAAGGTACGCGCGCGTGCTTTTATCCACCTCGCCGAGTATGGCCCAGGCGCCCGCGATGTTCCTGCGAATACCGATTTCGTAAAACCCTTCGCGGACCCTCAGGGTGGCGTCCAGCGCCTCCTGGTACATGTCAAGAACCGCCCAGTTGTCCATTACCGTGTCCTTAAGGGCCAACAGCCCAAGGCTTCGGCCGCGCCACGCGAGATACGTCTGAGCCCCGGGGCGGTCGAGAGCAGAGTTCAGGATTTGTCCTGCCAGCTTATTTTTGCTTTCCTGATACAGGCATTGAGCCAAATGGTATTCCGCCCAAAAGAGGAATGGGCCCTCTCCCAGAGCCCTTGCTGCTTTCTCGAAAGCTACCTTTCCCTCGCCATAGCGGCTCGCCCGAAAGGCTTCCATGCCTTCTGAATAAGCCGCGAAACCGTCGAGGCTCGGGCCTCCATCGCCTTTTTGAAGCCAAAGAACGCTGTCTCTCAAATGCGGGTCGTTGAAAAGCTTGATCCGCGCGGAGCC
>JBGTRP010000549.1:0-5319 GCA_041940685.1 Acanthopleuribacteraceae bacterium | reverse complement strand
TCGAAATCTTCACGATAGGGCAGGGATGGAATGATGCGCAGGCGGGCTGAACCGGTAAGCGCCCCGACCTTGGCCTCAATCACGCCGCCCTGCACCGCTTGAGACGCGGCGGCTTTGAAATTACCATTTTCGTCAATCAAACCCTTTAGTCCCTTTACCGACCATTCGGCCTTGGTTTCGCCGATCAGGTTGCCCTTCGCGTCAAATGTGCGCGCCTTGAAGCTTTGACCCGCGCCCGCGTCGATCCAGGTTTCTGCCGGTACGATTTGCAGGTGAGCGGGGGGGCCGGGCACGCTGCCGATGGCGGTCTTGGCCTCCAGTTTCGCCGGTTTGGCCTTGTAATCCTTTAGGCCGATGCAGTAGAGGCTTTCCTTGGTGGGCAACAGCACCTTGCCGCTGACAATGGTGGCCGAGCCCTGAATCTCGATGGGAGACCCGTTGGGTTTGGCGAAGGAAACTTGGCCCAAACGCTCGGCGCCTTGCTTGGAAACCTTGAGCACATGGTAGGCGCCTCCCTCTTCTCCGACGTAAATCTTGCCGTCGGCGTAGGTGGGCGAGCCCTTGGCCGCGTTGCCGTAATTAAAGCTCCAGTAGGATTCTCCGCTTTTGGCGTCGATACAGTGTAGGTTGGCGGAGTTGTCCGCCACGTAGAGCAGGCCGTCGTGAAAGGCTGGCGAGGAATACCCCGCTCCCAGGCCGTCAATTCTCCAAAGCTCACCGCTTTCCGAGATGTCTCCGGTTTTGGTGGCGTCGAGGCAAACCACGGCGCCCATAACGTTGGTGTGCAGGTTCTCCTCGCTGTGGGAGGCATACACTCTGCCGTCGTTGTAGACCACGGAGGTGTTGATTCCCCGTTTGCTCAACTTGTATTTCCAGATCAACTCGCCGGTATTGGCTTGAAGCGCCTGGATGGAACCATCCGCGAGGCCGCTGATCAGTGTGCGGACGCCATCGATGGTGACCACCACGGGAATGGAATAGGTAGTGTCCAGCGGCGCGTCGCTGGTGGTGGACCACCAAAGGACCTTGCCGCTGTGCTTGTCCACGGCCAGGAAGCGGTGGTTGGGCCTGGCATGGGGTCCCCAGCCGCTGGTCATACAGCCGATGATGACCATGTCACCCTCCACGATGGGAGAGTGGGTGCGGCCGCCATAGCCGGAAATGCGGCCGAACTGCTCGGTTAACGAGTGGGACCACAGGACCTTGCCGTCTTTATTCAGGCAGAAAAAGAGGCCCTGAACGCCCTGGGCGTAGATATTGCCCGTTTCCGGATCGCCCGCCAGGTTGGCCCAGCCCAAACGGTGTTCGACGATATCGGTCAAAAATACGTTGAAACGGTGTTCCCATAACAATTTACCCGTTTCGAGGTCGAGCGCCACCACGCGCTCCTGAATGGTTTCGCCCTCTCCGGCGCTGTTGATGATGTAGACCCTGCCGTCCATAACGATCGGCGCGGTGCGTCCGCCGTAGGGCGCATGCCAAAGTAGGTTTTCGCCCTCCTTGGACCATGTGCTGGGCAAAGGGCCATCATCGATATAGCCGTTTTGGTTAGGGCCCCGCCAGTGGGTCCATTCGGCAGAAAAAACCTGGCCACACAGGACCAGGAGGAAAAGCCAAGCGATGTGCTTGGACCGCTGTTCGCGTGGAACTCTCATAACGCTCCTCTTTCGGTGTATTTCAAGGATCGGCTCCCGTCCAGCTACAAGGAGACGGCAGCGGACACCGGGATTTCATCGGTCATGATAGCACTTACGTCTCGCCTTGCCATTCGTTTCGCCTTTTCCAACGATGGAGGCGACCCCTCGCGGGAAAAGAACCAGGGGCGGCGGGCGACCGTGACGGCGGTCAAGGTTTGTAGGATTCGCAAAATTCCTTTGAACTTTTCGGGTCTTTCAAGGCACCCACTCTTGTGAAAAAAACAACGGTTGATTTGTTGATTGCCTTGCCGGGCCTTTGATTCCGGCCTCATTCTCGCCTGAAAAAGGCGCCTGTCGCTCTTGGTTCTAACGAAAGCGCCACGCCATCCCAAAACGGATGAAGCGCGAGCGCAAACCAACATCCGCCCCCTCAATTTTTTCTCGGCGGATGGATTTAGGATTCCCTCGGGAATCGGGAGGAGAAAATTTCATGACCGACCATCAGGAAAATTGCAAAATCAGAGGATACCTCTACGGTGCAATATGTGAAGAGTATCGCGTTTGGGATCGCATCGTCGAGGCCCAGATCGTCGCGGTCCCCTCGATCCGAAACCAACCCAATGCCGACAGCTTCGCCCGGCCGGGCGAAGTGCCCCTCAAACCCGTGATCCACGAAATCAAAGAATCCGAATTCAAGAAACTGGCCTCTTCAAAAGGAGCGATGCGTGGGAAAACCGACGCCAACGGTTCCTTTTGCCTCCATGATGAGAGCTACGAGGGCGCCTTGATTGACCTTTACGTATGTATCCGTCAGGTGCCCGCGCCTACTCTGGAGAATGAATCTTTTACCCTTAAAACCCCTTGCTATCTCTACCTGGGTGCCTTCAAACCCTTTGGCTTCCAAGGGACATGGTATCTGATCTCTGTCATTGCCTCCGCGATTTGGTGCAAGATCCGCGAAAAAGCGGATCTTTGGGTGATCGTGGGCAAGGTGGCGCCTTGCGACGCGGAGGAAATCGGATTGGGCGATGTGAAGGTGACCGCCTTTGACGCCGACATCGTGCAGCATGACCAACTCGGCGTGGCGAACACCAATCCCAACGGCGTTTTCCGCATCGATTATCCGGGTAGCAACTTTCGCAAGGGCACCTGGCTCAACGTAGAGCTCATCGGCGGTCCCGATGTCTATTTTAAGATCGAGGACAGTGACGGAAACGTCTTGTTGGATGAATCTCCGGTGAAGGGTTTCTCGCGCGCCCGCTGCAATCGCGGACCTTGCTTTTGCGTGCTGTTGTGCGTGGAAGTTCCGCCTCCGCCGCCGCCCCAGCCCAGCGCCTGGACCAAGGTCGGTAAGCATTTCACCCTTCCCGACGCCTCATCGCTCAATGATTTTGACGCCGATGGTTACGCGCTTCCGGGCAAATACGCAATCCATAATAACCCTAGGATGTTGGGAACCACCGAGCGGTTTTCCAACGGCCATCCCGTGGAGTACCGTTTCCGGGTGAGCGACACCACCGCTCCCAACGGGGCCGCTCCCCTGGCGGAGGCGAATTTTACGCGTGTCGTAGGCGCCGGGGCCAATCTCAACCTGTTCGCCCCAACCGAGCTCGGTCAAATGCGGCGTTTCAGCCCTTACCGGGTGGTGGATGTCAGCGCGGAGGCCGTGGATTTGGATGGCGATGGATGGTTGGATATCAACAAATCCATCTCGCGCACATTTGCCGCGGATCCCATTCTGACCCCCGCCGATATCCCCGATTTCCATTGGATACCCTCGGGCGCGTTGATGGCCATCAAGACCGGGCCGTTGACCAACCAGCCCAATGTTCCCGACGTGGGGAACGCCGGTGTGCAGGTTCCCGCGGCCAACCAAATCGCCATCGAGAGCGTGGCCATTCGTTTCGAGGTGCGCGAGGTGGTGAACAAGGCGGCCAATATCTTCATCGCCTTGCCGGGCACCGGCACCACGCTCAACCGCATGGTGGTCAGCGGCAACAACCTCTACGCCAAGGTGGCCATGGCGGAACATCTGACTAGCACGCCGTGTACGCCGCTTTCGGGTAGTCCGCATGCGGCCTTTACGGTGCATCATCCCCATATTTCCAATGTGAAGATCCGGGTGCGCAGCAATGACGGCGCCTATGATCATTTCCTGGCGGATCCGGCGCCCGCGGGAAGCGATGCGGCCCTGCCCCTTGCCGGGAACACCAATTCCCCGGCGGTCAACCACATGTTCGATCCCTCCGTGCCGTTGCCCGCGGGTCTTCACAAGTGTACTTACACCGTCACGCTCTCGGTGAATCGCCGCCTGCATGACGGGGACGGCGGAATTGGCACCGACACCCGGCAAACCACCTTCTACTACGAACCCTGATCCGGTAAATCATCCAAAACCAAACGGGCCTCTTCCATCCCTTCACGAGGGGAGGAAGGGGCCCTTTTTGGATCGCCGAGTTGCACTCGGCATGCAATTTCCGCTAAGAGAACGGACCCTGAACAACTTCGGGGGGCAAAACTATAAAATGCCCTGGCCCTAAACCGTTTTCGCATCGCTGGGTTCTGTATCAGATCAAACAGAAAATGCTTTCGAATAAATAAGAGTTCGGGAGAAAAAATACTGTCCCGTGGCCCCTTCTGGGATCGCCGAGTTGCACTCGGCATGCTCTAACCCAAAAGAGAAATTGCCGAGAACAACTCGGCGATCCGGGATTGGGTTACTGTCTTTCTTTCAAGGGTTTTAATATGAATCGCATACTGTCCGGCTGATTGGCCGAAACCCTTACCGCTCTCGATATTGCGCCGTAACCCTTGGCCACAATGCGGATCTGGTAATTCCCGGCCGCGGGTAAACGGATTTCGAAGTTTCCGGTGCGACTGGTTTCAAAGCGCAGGGTCCGCGCGCTCCGTTTGTTTTCCGGCGCCACCAGCACGACCGCGCCGTGGATGCCCCTACCCGCGTCATTGACCACCTTGCCCTTGATGCTGAAACTTTCCCGGCTTGAGCGTACGCGGGATTCCCTCGCGGCCGAGTCGGCCACTTCCGAGTGACTGGCCGGGCGGTTCGAGGTTGTCTGGTCTCGGCTTTCCCGCTTCTGTTGAAGATTTTTTTCTTTCTCGGCTTGGATTTCACGCTCGCGGTGATCGGGTCTGGTGATGCGGCCCTGGTCTTGGACTTCAACCGCGGTTCGGACGCGGTCGGAGACCGAGGTCAGGTCCCTGCCGATGGTCTGGAAACGAACTCGCTGAGATTCGTTCGCCCGGTAGGGCAGATCCAAGCTGGTTTCTAGGTTTTTGACGGCCAACATGCGGTTCCCCGCTTGGATGCTGGTCTCCGCGGCGTCCAAATAGAGCGTATAGGCCTTGTCAACGCGGCCGGTTTGCGCATATCCATCGGCGAGCAGGGTCGTCAGCTCCGGGGTTGCCTGGCGGGACCCGCTGCTTTTCTCGATCCGTTTGCCGACCTTCAACGCGTGTTCGAGCTGAAAAATCGCGTTGTGGGCAAAGTCATTGGACTGCCACTGGCCTCGGAGCGCGTAGATATTGCCCAGCACCACGTGGTAGCGGTAAATGGCCTCCGGATTATTTCCCCGGTAGGATTGCCCTTTGCCCTCAAACAGGGCGCTTTCGATCTGTTCAAACTTTTCGCCATCGGGATCCAGGCGGGGATGCTTGAAATACA
>JBGTRP010000548.1:0-5327 GCA_041940685.1 Acanthopleuribacteraceae bacterium | reverse complement strand
GACCGTAAGCATGACATCCGCCTTGTCGATGGAGCCGTCATTGCCAAAGGCGACCGGGCTGAAAATCTTCTGACCCTGGCCCACGAGCGGGGGCGACAAATAGGTATTGCGGTCGGTCACATCCACGCGGCCGATGTTGATGGGGAACAGCTCGACCCGCTGCACGCCGCCGGTTACCTCCCAAAAGAATACGACCTGCTGGTTTTCCGGCACAAGGGTGCTGGAGGCCTGGAAGAAGACGATTTCCACGGGTTGGTTGGGGTCCACGGGCTGGTTGACGGTGATCGGTTCTTCGAGGAACCTCTCGCTGAACACGCCGTCCGAACCGCGAACCGCCCGCAAAATGGGACGGACGCTGAAATCGGGCGTGATGGAAACGGAATCAAAGGCCGGGTCCTTACCCGTGAAATCGACGACTTCGCCGTTATAGGTATCGGGCAGGATCTGTAATTGGGTGGCGCCGCCGCTGGTCGCCCAGTTCAAATTGACCGATTCTCCCAGAAGAATGGTGGAGCGGTCGGCAAAAAATTCGGAGATGGTAACCGGAGAGGGCGGCGGGTCCAAGGGGTTGGAAATGCGAATGGTGGCAGGTGAAAAATCGGAGGCGACCTCGCGAACCGAACCGAAGGGATTGCTGGCGATGAGCACCCCGCTCGGGAAGACGCGCGTATCGCCGTCGGGAATCACGCTCTCCAGGAAGCCGGTATTGGCGGTCAGCCCGCCAAAGGGGAAGAAGCTCGCGTCGAGGAACAACACGGTTCCCCAAGGCAGGATGTAGGCGCCCTCGTCCACTCGGTTGAAGGTGGTCCAGGTGGCGAAATAATCGTCGCCCACGTTGAGATTGCTGAGATTGCCGGATTCTTCGAGACTCGCGATCACGGGAAGAAGGCTGTCAATAGGCAAGTAAACCGCGGCTTGAACCTTGAAGCCGCCGGTCGCCATTACGGTATCGCCGGCAAGATTGCGGCCGAAGACCTTGATATTGGCCTGGAAGGTAACAGGCGTCAGGGGGTCGGCGGCGAAGGCCTGCGCAAAAGAGCTGAACGCTTTTTCAAAGGTTGGGAAAACATCGAACTCAAACTGAACCGAGGTCGGCACATTGGCCTGGCCAGCAACGCCGGGCGCGGCCACGGTAGCGTCGATATTGCCGGTAACCGTTCCCACATTGGGCGATCCGCCGTCCTCTCTCACGAAGGTGACCTCATAACGCTCCAGCCGCACGGTGCCCACGCTGGTCGCAATCCCGGCGAAGTTGCTGCCGGCATTGACGGTGGCGATGGCGGTGGTGGTCGTGATTTCCTTAATCATCTCGGCTTCGATAAAGTCGCCGTTATCATCCACGAACACGCTGATGAAGACCGCCGCATCCGGTGGGTTGTCATTGGCGCCGCCTCCTCCGCCACAGCCCACGCTAAGCAGAATGGCAACCGCGACGGACAGCCAAACACACTGAATTTTCCGTAGCATACATTTTTCCTTCATGAGTCTGTCCCAACCTTTTTATAGATTTTAATATTTAACAATTCTTGGGGTTACGAAGATCAACAGCTCCTGATTCTCATAGGTGTTGAGCTCACTGCTGAAGATTCTTTTCAAAATGGGGACGTTTCTCAACTTGGGAATACCGGAGTCCTGCCTGGACTCGTTCAAGGTAAAGATACCCCCGATGACCGCGGTACCGCCGTTTTTCACCAATACCTTGGTCTCCGCCTTACGCACGTTGATAACCGGGTTCCCGCCCACGGTCCTCGTGAAGTCGGGTTCGGATTTGTTGACCACCACATCCATGATAATGGTTTCGTCCGAGGTGATGTGGGGCGTCACCTGAAGCTCCAATACGGCATCGATGTAGCGAATGGTAATGGTCCCCCGTTGAATGGTCTGGATGGGAATCCGTTGACCGTTCTGAATGGTGGCGGTTTTGTTATTTTGGGTCGTGATCTTGGGTGAAGAGATGATTTGGCCAAACCCCTCGCTCTCCAACATTTGCAGCGAGATATCGAGCTTGAAGTTGTCGAGAAAGTTACCCAGGGTAAGACCCAGGCCCGATGGGTTCTCGGCAACGATGGGGAAGTTCACCGCGTACCCGCCGCGGGGACCCACGCCCGGGATTCGAGGCAAGCCGATGATGGGCCCTTCCACGCCGACCCGATTGGGGAACTCCAGGCCGGTATCCGTGCCGAACTCGGGAGAATAGTCGGCATTGAGGCCCCATTGAATCCCCAACTCACGCAGGAATCGTTTGGTGGTTTCCACCACCCGCGCCTCGATCGTTACCTGAGAGATCATTTTGTCGAGCTTTTTGATCAGGGCGCGAATCGCCACCATGCGGTTGGGGATATCCTCGATAATGAGGGTATTGGTCCTTTCATCCATGAGGATCGTGCCCCGCGGCGAGAGGTACTCGGACACGATGGGAACCACATCGGCCGCATCCGCGTAATTGAGCGGAAAGGTCACGGTTTCCACGGGAACGCTCAGCTCCCGCTGTTGCCGCAATTGGGCCCTGGCCAGCTCTTCCTGGCGAAACTTTTCGGTGGTCGCCACGCGCAACACGCCGTTTCTGAATTCTTTGTTCAGATTGGCGTTGGTGAGAATGATGTCCAAGGCCTGATCCCAGGGGATATTGCGAAATCGGTAGGTGGCTTTGATGTCGCCCACGGAGGAGTCCACGTAAAGGTTGATGCCCACCTGGTCGGCAATGAAGCGCAGCAGGTCGACCACGTTGGCGTCCTTGACATCGATAATGGAGATTTCGAATCCGCGGTATTCGGCTTCCCCTCCGCCAATGGTTTCGGGCTCGAAATCGGCTTCATCGTCCTCGCGAAAAAGCGAGGCGAAATCCTCGCCCACGGTTTTCGGCTCAACCTGGGCCGCGCGCATTTCACCCAACTGTTTGCCGCGCTCAATTTCGGAGTTGGTCACCACCATGGTTCCGATGTCCCTGCGGTTGCTTTTCTGACCCTTCATCATGCCATAAATGGAATCGTCCTCCTCCTCGTTGAGGAAGTCCTGCATTTCCTTATCGGCGTCATGGTTTTTTACGAATTGAGGCTCGGTCAGGCTTTGATCGGCATCGAGCGAGAGTTCCGCCAGGTCGGAGCGGGGGGCTTCATCGGCGACGACCTCAATGGCAACCGGCTTGGAGTCGCGATAGGTGATTTCCTCCACGCGCGTTTCCACGCCGGCAATGTCCGTTGCGGGACCCGCGCCGGGCTCTGGCGAGGCCTCCATCGGGATGGTATCCAAATGCGCCGCGTCAGAAGCAATCTCGTTGGCGCCAGGGCTTTCCTCGGCAAGATCGGTGGCAGCCGCGGTACCGGTCGGCGTATGAACCACATGGTCCGGCTCGGAACCCGCGACTTCAACGACCTCATCCAGGGGTAGAAAAGTCTCTTCTTCCGGCCGCGGAAGCTCTTGCAAGGGAAGATCTTTTGCGGCGTCACTGTCGGCTTGCTCCGGTTGGGCTGCCGGCCCCTCGAACGGGGGAGGCGTCACATCGGCCAAGACCTCGGCCTCTTCCAGGACGCCCTCCTCGCCGTTCAACTCGGGCTGTTCCTGAGCCTGGAGGCTCGGGCTTTCGGTGATCTCTTCCACCCCCGCCACGCCGTCATCGGCTTGGTTTGCGGTCATTTCTTCTTCAGCTACCGGCAGCGAATCCGCCGGCGGGGTTTCACTCGGGCCCGCTTGGGTGGATTCGGCCACGACCGTTTCCGGCAGGGCCTCCGCGTCCCTCTCGGCGGGCATGGCCAGCAACCCGGCGAGTTGCTCGGCATTACGGGCGAAGGCGACCATCAAGCCGCCCTCCACCGGAACCACGTTAATGTTGATGTCCTCTATCAGATCGAGCACCAGTCGGGTAATGGGTTCCGGATGGGATTGGAACTGCCGGATGCGGACCTTTTCAATAAGCGAGGAATCGATGGCCACCTCATTACTTTCCAGTGACAGAACCGTTTCACGCAAGTCCAGCACGAAACGGCGGGGATCGACCAAGCGGAAGCTGCGATGATCTTCCAAACCATCCACATTCAAAAACAGGCGTCCGCTTTCGGGGTTGGCGGCGACGATCAGACGGTTGAAGCGGTTGGGGCCCCACTCCCCTTCCACCACCTGATAGGACGCCATGCGCGCGAGATCGGGAATCACCCTGTCGGCAGGTTCGCGGGCCTCGGGCTCACCGGCGGCGGCAACCTCCTCCCGCGCGTCCGCTTGAGGCCGGGTTTCGAAAAACAGGGTAAGCTCACCGGCGCGATCCTGAAAGACCTGGTACTCGGTATGCTCCTTGAGGAGGAAACGCACGCTGATGCCCTTGGAGATGTCGGGATCCAGGGGAACCTGCTGAACCGCGGTCACCTGCTCGAAGCGCAGTTCGGAGAAGTCGTATTTGCTGTAAACGCCGGGCAGGTCAAGCGTGAACACGCCGTCCGCGGAATCCAAGGCAAAAAACGGAAGCGACTCCGCCCCGGAATAATAGACCACAACCGATGTTTTGGCGTCGTTGGCAAAGGTAGACACCTTTTCAATAGCGGCATCCCCCGCTACCAGCAACGACGCGCAGAGCCATGCATTCATCCAAATTAAACCATTCTTATACATAAATTACTCCTCACCGCGGTGTAACTCTTTGATCAACTCGCGGACCTGGGTACCATCCTCTGACACGAATTGGTTGAAAACCACGGCGCCATCGGTAATGTTTACCAAATCACCGTCGCGGAACTTCTCCCCGACCTGGAACCAATCGTAGCGATCCCCGATCCGGAATATTGCCCAATACCCCGTGGTCGCCTGCAGAAAAATTCCTTTCAGTTCCAACTCTCCTATGTTGAAGGCCAACCGCTTTTCCGCATCGGCCAACGTGGCGCGGTTCGCCTTATCCTTATCCCGCTTTTCCTGTTCGAGCTCGAAGGGAGATTTGAACGGATCCCGAAGCTTGTTGTCCTCGCCGCGCACGGGTTCGTAAATCACGCCACCGCTGATCGGGACATCTTCGCCCTCGGTATTCTGCTCCTGGGCAAGCAACATCGAGCCCCATGCCCAAAAAGAAAGCAAAAGCGCCATCATGGCGATTCGGTAGGCCATCGCATCCCCCTTTTGATTCCAACTATGCATTCAATTGCCCCCGCCTCCGCCTATCGTCTTCTTCCTCTCTTTTTGCCTTTTCTTCAGCTTCTAGAGCTTTAGCCTCTGATAAATCTTTTTGCTTGGCGGCCTCCTGAGCCTTTTCTTCGGCTTCACGAGCTTTAGCCTCTGCCAATTCTTTCTGCTTGGCAGCTTCCTGTGCCTTTTCTTCAGCTATGTTTTTTTGTTCTTCAGCTTCCTTA
>JBGTRP010000547.1:0-5327 GCA_041940685.1 Acanthopleuribacteraceae bacterium | reverse complement strand
GTGTCCGAGGAGGATTGCGAGTGCGAGGGCCGTTGTACCCTGACCGTCCCTTGTGTCAATGTTTGCGCCGTTTTGGACAAGAATCTCGATAGATTGGAGGCTTTCCTTGGAAACCGCGGCAATGAGAGGCGTTATCCCATGTTTGCCGCGTATATTTGGGTTCGCTCCTTGGGAAATGCAAGCGAGTACGGTTGCATAGTCTCCTTTAGAGGCGGCTCCGAGCAGCTTTTTGTCGACATGAGCTTTTTGGAAGGCTTGGAGAAGGGTCTTCATTTTTTTCAGTCTTAAATCAAAGTTTCAAAGGGGGCAGGGGTTGGAACGGAGCGCTGTGATGCTGGTTCTTGGGCAAAATGTAAAAATCCACCATCTAGTATATGCATAGAGGTTTCGATAGCCTTGCCAGCATTGAGTACCCGGGGGCTGGATAACGGTAAAACTTGCAAGGTTGCAAAGGTTGGAGTGGCAATTTCTGTAATAGCAAAAGGTATCGAAAGTCAACGGATTGATGGCCGATCCCACGAGACCAAAGTTGACAATTACCACAACAGGAGGAGGTGGTGCGCAGGGGCCTAGAAAAAATGCCGTGCCCCATTCGTCGTTCCCGGGGTCTTGCGATCTGGGAGGTGGAGCGTCTGGGTCGCATGGATCGTAACATCCGATTGCCGTTCCGTTTATGGGATCCAAGGTTACATCTCCACCTAAAAGAGCACGATTTCAGCGCCGACCCACGCGCTGCCAAATTGAATTTCCATTGGTGTCCATCACTTGCTCATCCCGTAACTTTTTCAGATTTATTACCTTCATCTCCCGCGGTGCAAGCTCCGCTGGCCCAATTTTAAATTCATGATAAGATCCCTCATGCTCATAATTTAATACATAACCAAAAATAGTGGTTTGATTAGAAGAGTTTTTTATTAATAGCAGAGTATTTTTATCTGCTTCAAAATTAAAAGATACCGCAATGTTAATACTTGCTGAATGTCGGATATCGAAAACAGGGCAACTCATAGAGTAATCAAGGTTATCTGATGAAGTGATAGATTCTATGATTAAGTTTTCAGGGTCTCCACTATGTTTAATTTCTGCCCAGATATTGTCGTTTAAATTTGGTGGGAGGCTATCTTCTATGATTGCAGAAAAATAAGTGTGTGGGGCTATAGTGAATTCTGGAAGTTCCCATTTTAAACTTGGGTTAGTCTGGCTTTTGTGAACGATTATGGAGAGTTTAATCGCATCATTGCCAGTGTTTGAAAAGTGCAATTGGGTCTGAAACTTTGTTCCTTGAGGATATCCTAGGGAACTTTCGGGAATTCCAGTCATTACACCGGGTAGTTGTAATTCTTTGCTGACCATAAGGTGTGGACTCTTTAATTCCCAAGTAGTAGAAAAGCCTAGCTCTTCATAAACGGAGATAGCTCTTCCCAACAGTTTGCCCGAAGTTGTTCTAGACTTAAACTCTATTCCACCAAAATGGTTTTGCCGGAGGGGTAGCTCCTCAAGAGGAAAGATATCCTCAAGCTTCAACAACAATGATTTTTTAGGGGAAATAGTAAAACTTTGACCTGGGACATTCCGCCCTTCAAAATGGAAAAAAGTATCTACTATTTGATCTTCCGATGAAGCGTTTTGTATTGCATAAAGTGATGTTGTATCCTCGGTCGGGCGAGACCATAGCGTTTTTAATATACTAGAAGAACGAGTGAGGTTCCGAAATATGCTGCTGACAGAAATGCGTTCCTGTTTGTTTTCAGATATGATCCAGCTTGTGATCCCTTGTAGTGTCTCTCCTTCCAAAACCGCCGATCCCCAATAGCTATTTTCCCGAGAGCCATCTCCCCACCTATCGTCTGATTCTGAGCTGGACATCCCATTTACCGCAAAAAGGCTAGATAAAGACACACGGATGGTAGATGTCGGTGGCAAACTCAAGGGATCGAGGTGGATTTCCGATTCTCCAAAAAGGATGATTTTTGGAAGGATGGTTCGGTGTTCACTTGCATTATTCGTGATCTCGATTGTGGCTTCCGTCAAAGGATCCGTGTACCAGTAGGGCGAATATAAAAAGCCCCTGGCATCAACTATTTGATTAGCCTGGGAAGAGTTTTCTTTGAAACTGGTTTCAAGAGACCAAAGAGAACATGAAGACAGAAAAAGGCAAATGGGAGTAAGGTTCGATATAATCTCTCTCATATTCATCACAACCCTCGCTCGCGTTTTGTTTTTTATTTTTATAGGAGAAATATCCAAATTATAAGATGGATCGAAAAGAAAACAAAGAATATTTATTTTCATGAAATATTGAATGGACTTGTGATCTGAAATAAATATTAATCTTTTTGGCACAAATGTAAGATTTAGTTGGTCTTAGACTTAGCTTCCATTAAAATTTGAGTCGGTTCATCCACATTTTCTCCAGCCGCCGTTGAGATTTTGGTTTTATGCTAGCCGAAAACAATAGTTTCCACGGATCGCGTTAAGTTTGAGCTTTTTCAGGGGTTATGGCTCTCAAGGTGAAATTTCATGCGCCTATTCGATAAATTATTGCTGCTGACCTGCCTCTACTTTTCGCAGGGCGTGCCTTTCGGCTTTTTCAGCCAGGCCCTACCGGCGCTCATGCGCGAGCGGGGCGCGAGCCTGCCCCAGATCGGGCTTACCTCATTGTTGGTGTTGCCCTGGGCGCTCAAGTTTCTGTGGGCTCCGCTGTTGGACAAGTACGGCTATACGCGTTGGGGGCACCGCAAGACCTGGATCCTTTCGTTGCAGCTGCTGGGCATCTTGCTTTTGCTGGTGCTTGGGGCGCTGGGCCAAGCCGATCAATTCGGCTTTCTGGTTTGGGGTTTTTTTGTGGCCAACCTGATCGCGGCTACCCAAGACATCGCCTCGGACGGCCTGGCCGTCAACATCTTAGGTCCCGAGGAAAAGGGAATCGGCAACGGGTTGCAATATGCGGGCTACCGGCTGGGCATGGTGGTGGGCGGCGGCGTCATTTTGATGCTGTTCTCCAGGCTTCAATGGCAAGGCTCTTTCATTGCCATGGCGTTGGGTCTGTTGCTGGCCACGATCCCCATTTGGCGGTACGCGGAACCAGCCGGAGAGAGGGTGTCGGAAAAAACCGCGGCATCCAGCCTGTTGCTCGATTTATTGCGCGAACCCGGTTTCCTCGGCTGGACCCTGATCGTGGGGTTCTACAAATTCGGTGATGCGATGATCAACCAAATGCTGAAACCATTTTTGGTGGATCATGGCATGGACCTGGCCGCCATCGGCAAGTTGTTGGGGACCGCGGGTTTTATCAGCGCCCTCGCCGGCGCGTTGCTGGGCGGGTACTTGGTGCGGTTCATAGGCCGCTATCGCGCATTGCTGTGGTTCGGGTTGCTGCAGGCGCTGGTGGTCTTCGCCTATTACCTGCTGGGCAAGGGTCAGCCCGATATCGCGACATTGTACCTGATCTGTTCGGTGGAGCACCTGATCGGCGGCATGGCCACCGCCGCCCTGTTCACCATCATGATGGATGTTTGCCGGCCGGCCGCCGCGGGCACCGACTATACCTTGCAGGCCAGCGCCGTGGTGATCACCACCAGTCTCGCGGGCGTGGTGGGCGGGTTCGTGGCCGCGCACTGGGGTTATAGCGGCAATTTCCTCGCCGCCAGTGTGCTGGCCCTGGCGGGGACCCTGCTTTTTGCCTTCTTCTATCGTGGGCATGCCGCCGAAAAAGGCGCCTTCTCCCTCGGTACGGAACCGGTCTGAATCTAGCGGGATGCCTCCCAGCCGGTCCAGGTGAACCGAAAATGGGTTGTCGACATCCCTCAGAACACAGAGGTTAGAGATCAGACGTCTGAAACATTTGATTCTTGCTGATCTCTGAAATCTGTTCTTTGAAAACTGTCGCCTTGGAGTTCCCAAAACACCACACAAGAGTGAAGATTTTGACTGCCAAGGCGACTAGTGGTCTCTTCGGATCATGTCCGAGGGGTGTCGTGGAGCCCGATCTCCGGGCTCTCCGCCGGCCCCCAACTCGGATTGGGCTTAATTCAGCGCACGCGTGCGGATCACCGCGCCCGAGCCTTTCAACTTGACGCGCAGCTTGCGGTTTTCCGGATTGGCGTAGTCGGAGTAGTAGTCGAGATAGTAGAAGGATTTCAGATCTTGGTAGATGCGTTCAAAGGTCTCATCCAGCTTGTCCACCGAGTTTAATCTGGTTGAGATGGACCCGCTGATGCGCGCCATTTCGGAGAGGAAGCGCGTGCCCTTGCGCGTGTTGGCAAACATTCCCCCGGGCAGGATGACCGAATACACCATGACCGGAGAGTCTTTTAAGAGATTGGCCACGTGCAGGTCCGTGGTGGCGGAGGTGGAGTCATCGCCATCGGAGATGACGATCATGACCTTGGTGCCGTTCTGGCCGAGCAGCGCGTCGTGGGAAACCAGCATGGCATCGAAGAGCGCGGTTCCGCCTTGAGGACTGAGGGTCATCAATTGGGGGTACACGGCGTCGTAGTCGTTGGTAAAGCCGGACAGCTTCATCACCTTGTCGTCGAAGGTGTAAATACAGGCGCGATCCTCGGGTTCGAGTTTGGAAAGGAAGGTTTTGACAGCGTACTGCGTTTGGCGCAACTTGTCGCCGAACATGGAAATCGAGGTGTCCAAGAGAATCGCCACCCGCAAAGGCGCGGAGCTGCGGTGAAAGTTCTCGATGGGTTTGACCCTCTTATTTTCTTTGATTTCAAAATCATCTTTGGTCAGGTCACGTCCGAAATCGGCTTTAATCTGAAAGATCGAGGCGCGTAGCGGCACCAGATTCACGGTTTCCTCCTGGTCCACCTCAAGGGTGCGGATCCTGATTTCGGTTTCCTGATAGGTCTCGTTTTCGAAATAGGCGACCACTTTTAAGCGGGCGCTCCCCAAGGATCCATCCGAGGTGAAGGAGGTCTCGAAGGGCGGTTCCACCAGGTCCGCGATGCGTTGATCATCGAAAAAGCATTCGATTAGCAGAATGGGACTCTCATTGCCGGAGAGGGCAAAGCTCAATTTGGTCGTGCCGGTAACCAAATCGTTTTTCTCTGGAGAGGTAATGGCCAGGACAACCGAGGGGTCTTTTTGAAACGTCCCCCGGATGCCCAACAATTGGTTGCGGCGACGTTCGGCTTTTTGGGCAAGCGCCTTTTGGTTGGGCAAGCCCTCGCGAATGGTGGCGAAAAAGGGCTGAAACCGGGTGATCAAGTCGTAGGCTTCCGCGTCCATCTCTTCTTCCAGGTAGTAATCCATGAGCTTTTTTAAGGCCTTTTTGTCCGCCGGAATCCGCTCGACATATTCCTCCAACAGCGGAA
>JBGTRP010000546.1:0-5328 GCA_041940685.1 Acanthopleuribacteraceae bacterium | reverse complement strand
CTTTCCCAGGGCGAGGGGAATCTTTCCCCGGCCCGGATGCAGCAGGATGCCGCCCTCGCCGTTGGCCTCCAACCGGAAGGGCTCCCGGCTGATGAAGGGGTCCGCCAAGGGTTGTCCCCATGTGCTACCCGGTGGATGAAACGCCGGCGCCGCCCGGGAAACCTCCACGCCCGCGCCTTTGACAAGGCCGCGCAGAACGGCGCGTTCCCCGATGCGCCCAAGATTGGGGTGGGCGATGATGGTCAGACAGGGTAGCGGCCGGGCTTGTTGTGAGGTTCCGGCTTTTTTGGGAATGATGGTGGATTCAAATTCGTGTGCGGGGCCAGCCATGCACCCTCATTTCGCAAATGTTCAGGCGCCGATCGGGAAGGCCGCCGGCAACCATTGTATCGAAAACGAAAAAGTCTACGCCAAATTGTAACCCAAACACCGGCTTCCTCCCTAGCCGCCTCGGCAGTCAAAGCCTTTACTTCCGTGTGATGTTTTCAAACGCCGAGGCTCCAGTCTTCGGAAAGCAGAACCCGGATGGCAGCGGGAAAAGTTTGTGCTTTCTGATTTCCGCCCCCCTGACCTCTCACTTCTTAGGGATGCCGGCAGGCTGTCTTCAGGAAGCCTAGACCGACCGGGTGGCATCCCGCTAAGGGGCCGCACCCCAGCATTCCGAGGCTTTCAAAATACGCTTTCGCCGACCTTGACGATTGGCCGCGAGCTCCCTTTTGCCTTGCTCTAGATTGTAACTGGCGGCTTGGCATTCCAGGACACTACATCCGCCCTAAGATTCCAGGCGCGAGGAGGCCTGTTCGCCATCGTTCGAATCCGAACCGCACCGTCCGTTTCCGAACACCGGCAGCGGGGAAAATCCGATCACCGCGGATCGCCCTCTACCCGAAAACGGCGTTGTACCTTGTTCGACCGTCTCAGGATAGCCCTCACCGCGCAAGGGTTTGCCAGGCATTCTCAACCTATCGTGGGCGTGGAGAAAAGTCCAATCATGCTAGGGTTTGGTCCTGGCACCGGCCTTGCTCAAATCATTCGAAGGAGTTTGTCGATGGACCGCGACATCAGCCGTGAACAACACCGGCAACAGTGGATTAAAAGGATACTCGGCGGTTCGGCCACCCTTTTGGCCGTGTTTCTCGTTCTATTGGGGTTCCGTCATTTGCTGAGCCCATCCGTTCACTTGAGCCGCATCCGCACCGACAGGGTCGAATCCGGCTCGATCGAGGCAACCATCTCGGCCTCGGGTCTGGTGGTGGTGGAATCGGAGCAGGTGATCGCGAGCCCTATCGATTCCAGGGTGATGCGCTGCCTGGTGAAACCCGGAGAGCGGGTGCGCGAGGGTGACCCGATCGTCGTCCTGGACACGGGTCTGATTCAATTGGAATTGGAGAACCTGGAACAAAACGTGGCCCTGAAACAAAAGTTGCGGGACGGACGCGAGTTGGCGCTGGAACGGTCAATCATCGAGCTCTCCGGCCGCAAGGAACTGAAAGAGGTGGACTTGGAGTCTTTCCGCGCCAAAGTCGACCGTCACCAAAAGCTGCTCGAACTCGGCTTAATCTCCAGCGAGGAATTTCAAGAAGCCAAGCTCCAGGTAAAAAAGGCGGAAATCGAGCTGACCCAAATCGACCGCTCCATGAAGAACCTGGCCAAGACTACTGGCGCGGAGATCGAGGGCATCGATCTGGAGATCCGAATCCTGGAACAGGAGTTGCGCCAAAAGCGGGCCTTGTTGGAGCGAGCCGCCGCCCGCGCGGACAGGGATGCCGTGGTGACCTGGGCCATCCAGGACCAGCGTCCGCGTGGGCGAACCGCTCGCGCGTTTGGCCGACCTGGGACAGTTCAAGGTGGAGGCCACGCTTTCGGATGTGTACGCCAGTCGGCTGGTGGAAGGCATGCCGGTTCGAATCAAACTCAACGCGGACTATCACGACGCCGTGCTTGCCACGGTCCTACCCACTATCGAGGATGGCACCGTCAAGTTGTTGATCCGGCTGGAAGACCCGGCGCACTCGGACTTACGGGCCAATCTGCGGGTGGACGCCTTTCTCGTCACCGAACGCAGAGAGCGCACGCTAAGGGTAAAAAACGGCCCCTTTCTCAACGGCAGCGGACAACAGGATATCTTCATCATCCGAGGCGACCAGGCTTTCAAGACCAAGGTTCGCGTGGGCATGGCCAGCTTCAATCATGTGGAACTGCTCGAGGGCGTCGAGGCGGGCGAGCAAATCATTATCTCCGATATGTCCCGTTACATGCACCTGGATTCGATCAAGATCAAGGGGATTCGCTAAGGCGCTACGCCCCTACTTAAAGGAGCCAATCATGATCAAACTGGAACACGTGGAACAGGTATACCGCACCGACAAAGTGGAAACCATTGCCCTGCGGGAAATCAATTTGGACGTGAAGAAGGGCGAGTTTCTATCGGTGATGGGCCCCTCGGGTTGCGGCAAGAGCACGCTTCTCAACATCGCGGGTTTGCTGGACCAACCCAGCAAGGGCAAGGTATCCATTGACGGAAAGGCCATCGACTCCTACCGCGACAAGCACCTGGCGAAGCTACGCAATGAAACCATTGGGTTCGTGTTCCAAAGCTTTCATCTGATCCCCGACCTGAGGGTGGTGGACAACGTGGAGATTCCTCTGCTCTACCGCGGCCTTCCGGGCTCCCAACGCCGGCGGCAAGCGCTGGAGGCATTGGAGCGGGTCGGTCTTTCCTCTCGGGTTCAACATTTTCCGGGACAGCTCTCCGGAGGCCAGCAACAACGGGTAGCGATCGCGCGGGCGATCGTGGGCCGGCCCAAGGTACTGCTCGCCGATGAACCCACCGGCAACCTGGACAGCCAGATGGGAGAGGAAATCATGAACATCCTCAAGGGTCTCCACTCGGATTCGGAAACCACCATCATCATGGTTACCCATGACGAGGAGAAAGCGGCGCAAACCGAACGCATCGTGCGCATTTTCGACGGCCAACAAGTCAATTAGGGAGGCGAAGACGATGCTGATCAACTATTTAAAAATCGCGATCAAAGTTTTATTGCGGCGCAAGTTCTTCACCTTCATCAGCCTGTTCGGCATCTCCTTTACCCTGATCGTGCTGATGGTATTTACCGCGCTCATGGACCATGGCTTCAAACCTGGCGGGCCCGAACATAAAAGCGAACGCACCCTGGGCGTTTACAACCTGACCATGAAAAGCCCGGATCGGCGCTCCTCATATGACAGCGCCTGCGGATACCGTTTCTTGGACCGTTACGTGCGCACCCTGCAAACACCGGAATTGGTGGCGTTATACCAACAAAGCGGCTCGGCCAATTCGTTTCTCAACGGGCAAAAGATCACCCTGCAACGCAAGCGGACCGACGGCGCCTACTGGAGAGTTTTGGATTTCGAATTCCTGGAAGGGCGTCCCATTTCCGAGGAGGACGAGGCCGGCGCCCGCCGGGTAACGGTGATCAATGAAAGCACGCGCGCCCAGTTCTTCGGCAATCAAAAGGCGGAGGGAAAAGCCATTCATATGGATGGTCAACGTTTCGAGGTCATTGGCGTGGTCAGGGATGTTTCGTCCTTAATGAAATCGGCCTTCGCCGAGGTCTGGACGCCCATCAGCACACAGAAAACGACCGCCTACCGCGACGCCATGGTCGATGACTTCGAAGCATTGTTGTTGGCGCGCTCCACGCGCGATCTTCCCAAGATCAAGGAAGAGTTTCAATCGGTCCTGCCCAAGGTCGAATTTCCCGATCCCAAGGAGTACAACTACATCATGGGCGGCGCGGACACCAAATTGGAGGGTTTTGCCCGCGATTTTTATGGTCAATGGGACGAGCCATCGGCCAGCGACGGCAAATTGCTGGCCACGGTTTTGGGTCTCATGTTGCTGTTTATGCTGCTTCCCACGCTGAACCTGGTCAACATCAATCTTAGCCGCATCATGGAGCGCGCCTCCGAAATCGGCCTGCGCAAGGCCTTCGGCGCATCCTCCAACACCTTGGTCTTTCAATTCGTGGTGGAAAACGTGCTGCTTACCCTAATCGGCGGGCTGATTGGGTTTTTCGGCGCGACCCTGGTGCTCTCCGCTATTTCCGCCAGCGGCCTGATCCCCTACGCCAGTTTTCACCTGAACCTCCGCCTGTTCTTCTACGGACTGGGTCTCATCCTGTTTTTCGGTATCCTGTCGGGCGTGTTGCCCGCCTGGAAAATGTCCCGGTTGCATCCGGTCGACGCATTGAAAGGAAAAATCGCATGATCAAACAAATCGCCTTGCTGGTCTGGAATCGCAAACGATCCAACGCCCTAATCGTCATCGAAATATTTCTCTCCTTTCTGGTCTTGTTCGCGGTGAGCACGGTCTACCTCTACTTCTGGAACATGTACCGTTATCCTTTAGGCTTTTCCTATCACGACACCTGGGCGATCCGCATCGATACGGGCGGCCCCTGGCAGCCGGAAATGGCACGCACCGTCGGACAACTGCGCCGGTCGGTTTTGGAATTTGAAGAAGTGGAGGCGGTAGAAGCATTGGCCGTTCCGCCCTTTCTCAACTGGAACTGGCGCCAGACCCTGCGCAAGGGAGAAAAGGAGCTCAGCGCATTTTTTAACCGCGCATCCGATGGTTTTGCGGAAACCGTGGGCCTGACCCTGGTCGAGGGCCGTTGGTTCGGAGCCCAGGACGACGGCGTGGCCTGGGAGCCGGTGGTCATCAATCAGCGGCTCAGCCGAGAACTTTTCGGCTTGGAAAGCGCCCTCGGCAAGAGCATTCACGATAGAAATTCCGCTGATTCCAGTGTTCCCGAACCCCGGGTTATCGGAGTCGTCGACGACTTCCGCCAGCATGGCGAGTTCAAACCACCCTCTTTCTATGTTTTTCACCGGCAACCCTGGGTGGATGAAAACGAGAGCGCCAGCCGCAACCTTTTGATCAAGGTCCGGCCCGGAACGACCGCGGGATTCGAAGAGGCGCTCACCGAACGGTTGCAGAACGTGGGCAAGTCCTGGACCTACCTGATCAAACCCTGGTCAGAGATGCGGCAGGAGCGTTTGAGGGATTTTCTCACCCCGCTGATGGCGATCGGCATTCTGGCGAGCTTCCTGATTTTGATGGTCGCGCTGGGCCTGTTGGGCGTGTTGTGGCAAAACGTCACACAACGCACTCAAGAGATGGGTCTGCGCAGGGCCATGGGCTCCACCCGCGCCCGGATTCAGAAACAGATCTCCGGAGAGTTGGTGATGGTGACGACGCTCGGCATTGCCTTGGGCGCCTTGTTTGGTTTGCAGGTGCCTATTTTGGGCTTTTTCCACAATGTGGAGCTGAAGATCTTC
>JBGTRP010000545.1:0-5347 GCA_041940685.1 Acanthopleuribacteraceae bacterium | reverse complement strand
CAGCATCGATATCCTGAAAGGGCCGGGCTCGGTCCTGTACGGGCAGGGAGCGATCGGCGGCGCGGTCAACATCGTCAACAAGAGCCCGGATTTCAGGGCGGACAGTCTCGACGCGCTGGCCTCCTATGCCAGCTTCGACACGCTGAGCCTGGGGGTCGGCGGCAATCATATCATCAATGATCGGGTCGCCGCGCGGGCGGATGTCAGCTATCACCGGGCGGCGCCGGATGAGGATCGCGCGGTTCCCATCGGCAGGCCCATCGCCAATACCCGGGCCCATCTGCTGAGCCCCGAGCTAGAAACCACGCCCACGGGCGTTCCGGGCCTGCTTTACATCGCGGGCCAATCCCTGGGCCGCGGGTACCATGGCCGGGTACGCATCACAGCGCTCACCTTTGTCCCCAATCCATTCAGCTCCCGGCCCGGATCGCGCCTCTACCGCACGGGTGACGCGGTGCGCTACCGTCCGGACGGGAGCCTGCTCTACCAGGGGCGTCCGGACCGCCAGGTCAAGGTTCGCGGGTTCCGCATCGAGTTGGGAGAGATCGAAGCGACGCTCATCGGTCATCCCGCGTTACGCCAGGCGACGGTCATGGTCCGTGAAGACCGACCCGGCGACCGGCGGTTGGTAGCCTACGCGATACCCGAATCCAAGCTGGAAAACCAGGAACAGGATGCTCTCCAAAACCGGCTGTACCGCTACCTCAAGGAAAAGCTGCCCGAATACATGGTGCCCAACAATTTCCTGATTCTGGACGCCATGCCCCTGACCCCCAGCGGAAAGGTGGATCGGCTGGCCTTGCCCGCGCCGGAAGAGCTGAGCACGCCCCAGACCCTGGTGATGCCCCGCACCGAGGTGGAGCGCAGAATCGCCCAAATCTGGAAAAGCGTGCTGAATCTGGAGCGAGTCGGGATTCATGACAACTTCTTTGAGGCGGGCGGGCATTCCCTGCTCTTGATTCGGGTCAACAATGAATTGAAAGAGGCATTCGGCATCAAGATCCCGGTGGTGGAGATGTTCCAATACCCCACCATTCACGGCCTGGCCGGCCGGCTGACCGGGACCATGGCGGCCGTGGATCGGGTTGAGCCCCAGGCGCGGACGGTGGATCGCGACATCGCCATCATCGGCATGTCCGGGCGTTTCCCGGGCGCCGGGAGCTTGGACGAGTTCTGGCGGAACCTAAGGGAAGGCTCGTGCTCGATCTCCTTTTTCTCCGATGGGGAATTGTTGGCAGAGGGCGTCGACGCCGCCACGCTCGCCGATCCCAACTATGTCAAGGCCGGTGGGATTCTTACGGGAATAGAGTTCTTCGACGCATTGTTTTTTGGGTACACACCGAAAGAGGCGGAAACCATGGATCCCCAGCAACGGCTGTTCATGGAGCACGCGTGGGAAGCTCTCGAGCATGCCGCTTACGATCCCTTCACCTACAAGGGCAGGATCGGCGTTTTCGCCGGGACCGGCATCAACACCTATCTGCTGTTCAACCTCATGCGCAATCCCGGTTTTTTGGCCTCGATCGATCCCTTCCAAGCCATGACCGCCAGCGACAAGGATTATTTGACCACGCGGCTCAGCTATAAATTGAATTTGAGAGGGCCCGCGATTTCGGTTCAGACCGCGTGCTCGACCTCGTTGGTGGCGGTCAACCTGGCCGTGGAAAGCCTGCACAACGGTCAATGCGATATGGCGCTGGCCGGGGGCGTTTCGATTCGGGTTCCCCAAAAAACGGGATACCTGTACCAGGAGGGGCGCATCCACTCGCCCGACGGTTATTGCCGGGCATTTGACGCCAAAGCCAACGGCACGGTCTTTGGGGCGGGGCTCGGCATCGTGGTTCTCAAACCTCTGGCTCGCGCCCGTGAGGACGGGGATGTGATCCACGCGATAATCAAGGGCACGGCCATCAACAACGACGGCGCCAATAAGGTGGGTTATACCGCGCCGGGCGTCGATGGTCAGGCGGATGTCATTGCCCGCTCGATCGCGGACGCGGGTCTCGATGCGGCATCCATTTCCCATGTGGAGGCTCATGGTACGGGTACGAGCTTGGGAGATCCCATCGAGGTTGCCGCGCTTACGCGGGCCTTCAATCAAGAGAAACCCCTGGCGCCCAAAACCTGCGCCCTGGCCTCGGTGAAAACCAATATCGGGCATTTGGACGCGGCGGCCGGCATCGCGGGATTGATCAAGACCGTATTCATGCTCAAACACCGCCAAATTCCGCCCAGCCTGGGCTTTGACCATCCGAATCCCAGCATCGATTTCGAGCATAGCCCCTTTTATGTGAATGACAGACCGCGCGAGTGGCGTGGCCCCGAACCGCTGCGCGGCGGCGTCAGTTCCTTCGGCATCGGCGGCACCAATGCGCATGCCATTTTGGAAGAGGCGCCCCCGCGAGAACCCTCCGGCGAATCACGGCCCCATGCGCTGCTCTTGCTTTCGGCGCGTACGCCCGCCGCACTGGATGCCGCCACGCGCGGACTCGCGGCGCATCTTCAAGCGAACCCCGAACAGAACCTTGCCGATACGGCCTACACGCTTCAGGTCGGCCGAGCCCGGTTCTCCTGCCGTCGCGCGGTGGTTTGCCGGAATCCCGGGGAAGCGGTAGAGAGGCTTCATCAGGCCGAGCGCGGATACGCGCGGGCCCAGGACGGTACCCCATCCCTTGCCTTCATGTTCCCGGGCCAGGGAAGCCAACACCCGGGCATGGCGAGGGAGCTTTACCGGCAGGAGCCCGTTTTCCGGCATTGGATGGACCGCTGCAGCAAGGGGTTTCTGCCTCATTTGGATCGGGACCTCCGGGAAATGCTCTATCCCGATGGGGAAGACGTGCCGGCCGAGGACCTGCAACAAACCGAGTGGGCGCAACCCGCGCTATTCGCGGTCTCCTACTCGTTGGCGCGGCTTTGGATGTCTTGGGGGGTGACGCCGCAAATCATGATCGGTCACAGCATCGGCGAGTACGTGGGCGCGACGCTGGCCGGGGTTTTCTCCCTGGAGGACGCCTGGGCCCTGGTGGCGGCGCGAGGCCGCTTGATGCAGCGGCTGCCGCGCGGTTCCATGCTCGCGGTTCCCATGGCCGAAGAGGCGCTCGCGCCCCTGTTGAAGCCGCCGCTTTCGCTGGCCGCGGTGAACGCGCCGGAACGTTGTGTGGTTTCGGGCCCCGCCGAGGCCATTGCCTCGTTCCGCGAACGCTTTCTGGAAGATGGGGCGCATGCAACGCTTTTAAAGACCTCGCACGCCTTCCATTCCACCATGATGGACCCCATCGTCGAGCCGTTCGCCCAACGGGTGCGGCAGGTACGGATGAGTCCCCCAAGCATTCCTCTGGTATCCAACCTCACCGGCGACTTGCTGACCGACCGGCAGGCAACCGATCCTCAATATTGGGCGGATCATCTGCGGCAACCCGTGTTTTTCTTGAAGGGGGTTCGCCGGTTGGTGGAGCGGGACGGCATGTTATTGCTGGAAGTCGGGCCCGGCAATGTGTTGGCCAGCCTGGCCCGAGCCGCGGCCGGCGGCGCCGGTGCGGGGCGTTCCGGGCCGTTGGTCCTTTCCTCCCTGCCGCATGCCACGCGCGAGCGATCCGGATCGGAGCACCTGTTGCAAAGCCTGGGCAGGCTCTGGTGCGCGGGTGTGGAGGCGGATTGGACGGGCTTTCACGTCCATGGGCAACGCAACCGCGTGGAGCTGCCCACATACCCGTTCGAGAGGCAGCGTTACTGGATCGAGCCGGATCGGGAAGCGGCCTTGGATCTCGCCGCCATTTCTCCGAGAAGGAAGGATGCGTCGGAAACCGGCATCCGCTATTTCACCCCGGTGTGGAAGTCTTCCTCGGGGTCGTCCCGCGATAAGCAGCTTCCCGCGCGACCCTTGATCCTGGCAGACTCACTGGGTTTGGGCGATGCGTTGAGCACATTGCTCGAAGGCCAGGGGTGTGAGCCCATCATGCTGGATACCCGGCGGGATTTCACGGCAACGGAGGAGACCGGGCTGATCCTGGATCCGCTTCGGCGCGAGGAGTTCGAGGACCCCGAACGCCGGCCGGATGCGCTGATCCATTGTGGCGGGCTCTCTCCGATGGAGGAAGGCCCGGCCAACGCGCATTGGGAGCCGAAGATTGCCGGACTGGAAGAATTGAGACTGTTGTTGAATACCCTTGGGTCCGAGGGCGAGGCCTCATTTCCCGTGATGCTGGTCTCCAGCGGGACTTTACCGGTTACCGGTGATGAAGCGCTGTCGCAAGACCCGGCGTTGCTGCCGGATGCCGCGCGGGCGCTTTGCCGCGGGCTCCCCAATCTCCTTTTCCGTCATGTTGACCTGTCATTACCGCCTAACCCGCGCCTGGCAAACCTGGCCCGACTCCTTCAGGCGGAGTTACGCGCGGGCGATGAATCCCCGGTCGTGGCCTATCGCGGGTACCGGCGTTGGCTTCCCGATCTGGAGCCGTTCCAACCCGAGGCGCCCGAGCGGCCGCTGCTGCGGGAAGGCGGCGTTTACCTTTTATGCGGCCGGTCGCGGGGGTTCGGTCTTGCTTTGGCCAAGGGTTTGACCGAGTCCATTCCAGCCCATTGGGCCTTAATGGAGCACGAGGCTTCATCCGCCAAGGCCGAGCCATTGGAGAGCGAACCGGGTCCCGCGGCCGGGGAGGCCTCGCCCGGGGAAGAGAGCCAAGCGGGCCTGATGATGTTTCGAGCCGATGTCACCCAAGCGTCCCAGGTCGCCGATGTGCTTGGCCGGGTGAAAGCGCGGTTCGGTCGAATTGACGGAGTGATCCATGCGGCCGGGATGCCTTCGGAGGAGGACGCCGCGGAGGAGCCCGCGGGCCGCGAGGCCGGAGTGGCCGGCGCCATGGTGCTTGACGGGCTTTTGGCGCGGGAAGAACAGGCTTTTCTCGTGATTTGCCAACCTTGGCTTTGGGATTCGAATCACATCTCCGCCATGGCCGAGGACGCCATTTTGGATGCCTGGGTCCACGACCGGCAAGTTCACAAGGGCGCCAAAACCCTTCTGATTCACTGGCATGGAGGGCTCGGCGGTTTCGGTCCCGCGGAAGATCCCGCGGGCCTGTTGAACCGCTTGCTGGCCGCTGACCTGCCCAGGGTCCTGGTCGCGGCGCCATCGCCCGAGGCGGGAGCCGCGGATGCGGCCTCCATGGCCGGCGCAAGCGCGCCGCGCGCGATCCATCCCAGGCCCGACCTGGCGGAGCCCTACCAGGCTCCTAGAAACGAGACGGAACGAGAGCTGGCCGCGTTGTGGCGGGAGTGGCTCGGTATCGATGAAATCGGGATTCAGGATCATTTTATGGACCTGGGCGGAGATTCCCTGCTGGCGAGCCAA
>JBGTRP010000544.1:0-5359 GCA_041940685.1 Acanthopleuribacteraceae bacterium | reverse complement strand
CTATGAAACCGACTTCGCGTTAAGGCAAAAGCAGAAACAGTTTCTTCAGTATCGCGGTTTTTATCAGGAACACATTGAATATGCGGTAAGCGCAAACGAATCTAGCTAAAACGGCTTTGGCACGAACAGCTGGGTTCTCGCCTATGTTGCCTTTAAATATAGGCTCTCGGCGATTCGTTTTGTGAATACTGGCTATTTTCGTCGATTTAAAGTGAAATTTGAGCCTATCTTACCCCCGTTACACTTAACAAAATTGCGCTATCCATGGTATTGTTGCGCAAATTTGTGTGCATTTTAATTATCCAGAGAATTATAGCGAGGATAAGCGTATTGCGTATTCGCAAACTGCCCCGATTATAAAGCTCATTAGAACAGGCAAATCGCACGTTTCAAAAATAGAATAAAGGAAGTTAGGTTTTCAATGACATTATCAACTGCTGACTTACGTAACAAGTTTATCGATTATTTTAAAAGCCATGGCCACCAAGCGGTGGCGAGCTCGTCACTGGTTCCGGCAGATGATCCCACACTTCTTTTTACCAACGCGGGCATGAACCAGTTTAAGGACTGTTTTTTAGGTGCGGAAAAACGCAGCTATACCCGTGCGGTATCGTCACAGCGCTGCGTTCGCGCAGGTGGTAAGCATAACGACCTTGAGAACGTAGGTTACACTGCGCGTCACCATACCTTTTTTGAAATGCTGGGTAATTTCAGCTTTGGCGATTATTTCAAAAAAGAAGCGATAGAGTTTGCATGGAATTTCCTTACCAAAGAAATTGGTTTGCCAAAAGAAAAGCTCTTAGTCACCGTTTATTCTGAAGATGACGAAGCTTTCGACATCTGGGAAAACCATATTGGTGTTCCAAAAGAAAAGATTATTCGCATTAGCACGTCAGATAACTTCTGGTCTATGGGCGATACCGGTCCATGTGGTCCTTGTTCTGAAATCTTTTACGATCACGGTGCGCACATTTGGGGAGGTCCTCCGGGAACACCAGAAGAAGACGGCGACCGCTTTATCGAAATTTGGAACCTGGTATTCATGCAATTCGATCGCGATGGCGAGGGCGAGCTCACGCCGCTTCCCAATCCCAGCATCGATACCGGCATGGGCCTAGAACGAATTTGCTCGGTGATGCAGAAGGTAACCAGCAACTACGACACCGATCTCTTTACCGACATTATGAATCCGGTGGCGGCCGCGCTGGGTTGTGATCGCGAATCCGTGGAGGGTCCGGCCCTGCGCGTGATCGCCGATCACCTGCGCGCCATGGCTTTCCTCATTGCCGATGGGGTGCGGCCCTCCAACGAAGGACGCGGATATGAGTTGCGGCGCATTATGCGGCGCGCCATGCGGTTTGGCAAGCAATTGGGTCAGAGCGGCCCCTTCCTTCACAGAGTGGTGGGTGTCGTGATCGACAAAATGGGCGCCCAATATCCCGAATTGAATCAGGAACGGCAGCAAATCGAGTTGTTGATCGAGGTGGAGGAACAACAGTTCGACACCACCCTCACCAAGGGTATGCCCATTTTTCTCAAATACCTGGAACAATTGAGCGGGCAAGGCTTGGCGAAGGTGCCGGGCCAGGTGATCCATTTCATGTACGGCACACATGGCTTTCCCGTGGATCTGATGGCCGACATCGCCCGCGATGCCGGGTTGACCCTCGATCAACAAGAGTTCCAACAACTGATGGATGAGGAAACGCGCGCGGCTCAGGCGGGCGCCGAATTTTCGGCCAAACGGGTCCACCCTCTCCTGGTAGAAGATGCGGGTGAATGGGAAACGGAGCAAACCTGCCACCGAGGTTTGGAAGGCCAAGGCGTGATTCGCCGGATTCTCGCGGCGCCGGTTGAGGGTGGGGAAGCGGAAAACCGAACGGAGATCAGCGTCGGCGACAGGGCCGAACTGCTGTTGGATCGCACCAGCTTTTACGCGGAATCCGGCGGTCAGGTGGGGGATCACGGCTGGATTCGGACCAAGACCGGAGCCTTCGAGGTGGAGGAGACCACCAGGGTCTTGGATAAGCTCGTGCTGCATCAAGGCGTGATGCGCGAGGGCCGGCTTTCTCAAAATCAAAATGCGCGCACCGAGGTCGACGCCGCCTCGCGGCGGGACACCATGAAAAACCATACCGCCACCCATCTGCTGCATCAGGCGTTGCGCGATGTGCTGGGCTTGCATGTGCGCCAGGCCGGGTCCTTGGTGGACCCCGAAAAGTTGCGTTTCGATTTCAGCCACTTTTCTCCCCTGACAGCGGAGCACATCGCCGATATCGAGGCGCTGGTCAATCGCGTGATCCTGGACAATATACCGGTGGACACCGAGGTGATGGACCAGGAATCGGCGCGCAAGAGCGGCGCGATCGCATTCTTCGGCGAGAAATACGGCGCCAGGGTGCGCGTGGTCGGGGTGGGTGATTTTTCCAAGGAATTTTGCGGCGGCACCCATGTGCGGGCCACCGGTGAAATCGGCTGTTTCAAGATCGTGTCCGAGCGTGGCCTGGCCGCGGGCGTGCGCCGGCTGGTGGCTTTGACCGGGCCCAAGGCCCTGGCCCGTTTTCAGGAGTCGGAGATGCTTCTGAAACAGCTCCAGGACCGCTTCTCCCTCCATCGCGAGGGTTTGGCCGAGCAGGTCCAACGGCTTATAGACGAACGAAAAGCCCTGGAAGCCAAGGTCGAGGCGCTCAAGATGTCGCTTGCCAAGGGCGGCGGGGCCAGCGAGCGCAATGAAACCCTGAGCGGCCTTCACGTGGTGCTCAAGCAGGTGTCCGATATCGAGGGCGGCCAACTGCGCCAATTGGCCGACGAACTGTTGGGCAAGGCCAAGGGAGGCGTGGTGCTTCTGGGTTCGGATCTTGGCGAAAAAGTTCAGTTGATCGTCAAGACCGGCAGCAAGGCGGTGCATGCTGGGGAGTTGGTGCGCGAAATGGCGGCTGTGGTGGGCGGTAAAGGTGGCGGCCGGCCGGATATGGCCATGGCCGGGGGCAAGGATGCCTCCCAATTGGCGGCCGCCCTGGAAACCGGTTTCGAGGCCTTAAAAACCAAGCTGGGCGGGTGAAGGTAGGCCTTTTAACGAACCCGTTTCGAGGCCCCGTGTTCACGACTTCCAGTGGGATGGAAAGGTGCGCGCGTAGCCTGGAAGCGCCTCGATGCGCCCTGTCCAAATGATCAGGTTTTGATAGCGGTTGGAGACATCGCCGAAACCAAGGCGGCCCATCAATTCCGGGAACCGTTCAATGGCGCGGAGAACGAGGCGGATTTCCGGGAAGGCGATCACATCGGCCGCGGAGATGGTTGCGGAGGCCAGAAAGGCCGTCTTTTCCAATTCGGCCTCCAGAATGGCCAACTCTTCATGAAGGGTTTGGGCGGCCTCGGTGAACTTGTCCACTTCCCGTTCCCCCTTAAAGAAGATGGGGCCCAGGAGTTTATCAACCGCACCATGTAAATCCGTGTGCGATTCTGAAACGCGCTGCCAGATACGGCCATGCTCGTGTTCGGATACGCCGAACAGTGGGGGCTCGGGAAATTTTTTTTCCAGGTAGCTGAGGATGGCCAGCGACTCCGAAAGCACGAAACCGTCATCCACGATGACGGGCACGCGGCCCCGCGGGTTCAAGGCCAGGAAGGCCGGCTGCTTGTGCTGCTTGGTGGATACTTCGAGTTGTTTGAGCTCGAAGGGCAAACCCTTGGCGACGAAGGCCAGCAGCACCCGCCAGGAACGGGGCGCCCCGCTGATATGGTAAACATCAATCATCTTATCAAACTCCTTACTTGCACAATGCAAGTAAAACTATAGCGCGTTAAATTGCATTTTGCAAGTAACCTTGGGCTGTCCTTTATTCAAACGGTTTTTTAGGCATTGGGAAGTATCGGGATCGCGCGCCTTCTCCTGAAAGCGCGCCAGGAGAAAGCTGGTATACTGAACTCCAGCTCATTTTTCAAAAATTAAGCAACATCGGGCCGGGATGCGCGGCAATTTCAAGGAGATCAGATGAGAACCAGACGGACAACAAACCTTTTTTTTGGCCTTTGCTTGGGCGTCGGCCTGTGCCTCAGCGCTCCTTTATTGGCCTATCAAGGAGGCCTGGGCCAACCGATCAATCATGCCAGTAAGGCGCAGGAGGGCGACCCTGCCTGCCTTGTGCTTAGAGACGGGCGTTTCCAGGTGCGCGCAAACTTCCGTGAGAGTTCCAGCGGCGATATGCAACCCGCGCAAGCCGTATCCCTGGAAACCGCCACCGGTTTTGATGAAACCGGTTACTTTTTCTTTAGCGATTCCGAAAATATCGATGCCATAGTGCGCGTATTTGATGGCTGTGGTTTCAACGATCACTTTTGGGTGTTTACCGGTGCTTTGACCAAAGTGGAATACGAACTCACCGTAACCGATACCATATCGGGTTTCCAGAAAACCTATTCCAACCCCCTGGGTGAAATCAGCCCGCCGATTCAGGACACACAGGCATTCGCTACCTGTCCCGCGCCGCATCCCGCACCGGAGGTTGAAGGCGCCGCGGTTGGGCCGGTTGAAAAAAGGGAAGACCTGCTCGAGTTATGCCGGGACCGCTTCCGAGTTGAAATCGATTGGACCATACCCGGGCAGGGGACGGGCCGCGGTACGGTTGGCCACGCTACCTCCAAATCCGGCGCCTTTTGGTTTCTGGACCCGTCCGACCTGAACGTCTACGTCAAAATTATGGACGGCCGCGCCATCAACGGTCATTTCTGGTTGGCCTATACTTCTTTTACAGGGGCGCAATACACCATGACCGTGACCGATACCGAAACCGGCCTGGTCCGCAGGTACGAAAACCCCCTTGAGGAAGCGACCTTCGGTCTCGATAGCTTTTTCGACGTGGACCCGGGTATCGATCTGCTCTATCCCTGGGTTTCCAACAACCAGAACTTCGACAGCAGCCTGATCGTCAACAACAACAATTGCTTGCCCGCCGATATCGCGCTGGAGGCAACCCGTGAAAGCGGCGACACCCAGACCGTGACCCGCACCATTCCCTCCGGGGGATTCCTGGAGGAGGCGGCTTCTTCGCTGTTCCCGGAGCTGGGAACCGGTTCGGGATACTCGGTGCTGCTCACCAGCGAAACCACCGGGCTCCAGGGCCGCTGGGTCACCAACAACCGCGTAACCAATTCCCCGTCCCAGGGCGTGGCCACGCAAATCCCGACCCTCGTCACCTCGCCCCTTCCGCCCAATGCAGATGTGGGCAATGGCCTGCTTTTTGGCTACTTGCCCGTGGCGGGCGACTTTATTTCAGCGCCGGTGGTGGTCAACGTGGCGGGCCCCCATTCCGCCAATATCAACCGCATGGCCGGCGTCGAGGACGGCATGAACATCACC
>JBGTRP010000543.1:0-5366 GCA_041940685.1 Acanthopleuribacteraceae bacterium | reverse complement strand
AAATGTCGATGACACCGGGTTTCAGGGTCGCGCTGCGCACGGGCTTGGAGAAGTGAAACAGAAGCCCCGCGTCTTCATCATCGGCGCCCAGGAGTTCGCGCGCCTTCTCCGGGCTATAGCTGCCGCCATGACTCCAATTAATGCCCGAGATTACGGTGGGGACGTAGGTGCTCAAAGGCCGGCGAACCTGGTTAAAAATATGTTCCGCCTCTACCTCGCGAAAGGGATGAAAGCCCTCGATTCGGGCCAGCAGGAGGCAGGGCTCGCAACAGGCGGTGCAGCAGGTTTCGCAACGTTCGTCCACCACGGGTGGTTCCGTGCTGACATGAACCTTGACCGAATCGCGCAGCTTTCCGTGGACACAGGCGGGCGTGGGCGCACAGATCTCGGGTTGCACGGGCCGCACCGGATCGATGGGAAGATCGCAATAGCAAAGGCTCAGGTAAAGCGTGCTCTTGCCGCCCTCGGTCACGGCGCGCTGATCATGGGGTGAGAGCAGGGTCCAGAGATCCACGCAGATCTCGCGACGGACGACCAGTTCGTTGCCCTCGCAGTCCAGGGCCAGCCCGCATTGGATGGTTACCCGCGCGCGGTTTTCCCGCTCTTCGCCGCAGGGCTGAATCCCTTCCAACTCGCGCAGGACTTCCTCCAGCCTTTGCCGGCATTCCTCCAACTCTTTTGCGATCCGCTGTTTGTCCTCCTCGGTCTCCGCCTGTCGCAGTTCCTCGTTGAGGGCCTCCAGCTTGGCCTCCAGATCCTGCCTTTGGGAATCCAAAAGCGACCATTGTTTCAAGGTTTCCGATTCACAATCGTCAGCCGGCGGTTTGGGTACGACCTCCAATCCGCAAACCACGCCGTAGCCGTGTAGGCAGCGGTTGTGCAGCTTGTGCTTTTCAAGGAAGTAGGCCTGCTCCGCGCGGAAGTCGGCCGCCCCCAGAACCTGGCCGTAGAAATACTGCAGGCGTTCGAATTGGGGGACGGGCGCGCATGGGGTTTCTGCTTTCATAACGATCACCTCGTTCTCTTCTACTCAAATAGGGCTCCGCGCTTGACGACGGTGGTAGTGCCGACGGCCATGCCGGGGTTGGGGTTGTTGGCTCCGGGCCAGAGGATGGTTTGTCGGCCGAGCCGCACATTGCCGTCCCGACCCAGCACGGGCGCGGGAAAGGGCAGGAATGCGGTATCGATGCCTAGGGTGGAGCCAGCGCCGACGCTAAAGCCCAGCCCTCCGAATTGGATATCCGCTATCAGGTGGGCCGGTTTTTGGTCGTTAATCAGCCGGGCCAGCCGGCGCCGATCATCATCACCGGTAACGGCACCGGGCGGAATCGACACGATGATCCGATTGGAGCCCTGAACCTGGGCGTCATGATCGGGGTTGCCAAAACCGCGAATCGGGGTTTTGGATAGAGAGGAGCTTCCCAGGCGAAAGCGGGCCCGTCCCTGGCCAAACAGCCGGAAACCCCGGAGCCTGGTCTCGCGGCCAAGAGCGCCAAAGGCGCGTTCCGGGCCGAGTTCGCGAATGCCGGGCGTCACGTCAAATACAAGCGCCACGGCCTCCGTAAGACCCGCGGGCGTGCCGCGCTTGGGATAAAGGCCGGGCGCGGCGGCCAGGATACGGCGGCGGCGCTCCACATCCCAAGCTGGGTCCATGGCCACGTCCAGGAAACGGCCCAACCAGGGCAGAACCTCCGCCGGCACCCCGCCCACATCGAGCAAGGCCGGAAAGCGCGAGATGCAGCGGTCCACATCCTCGATGGCCGCGTCAAACAGGGATAGGAAGCGCTCGCTGAAGTCCTCGGACTCAGGGGTTTTTCGGTAGACCGAGGGCAGGAAATCGAGGCTGGTGGACCTGGGGAAATCGAGACGCACCCGACGGATCAGGGGTGTGGCCATACCGTCACCGGCCAACCGCAACCGCAAGGTCAGGTAACGGCCGGGAGGACGGTCGACCAGAAAATCGAGTGCTCCCTCGGGCGCATCCTGCCAGTCGGAGGGATGGGGAATCCCCGCGGCAAAGGCCTGCCAGGGCGGCGCATTAGAGCCCTGGGGATCGCCGTCCGGCGCCTCACTGGTGGCCACCGCGGCCTGAAGCCGCGTACCCGCGGGAATATCGGCATCGAGGCGGATGCGGTGCCATCGGCATCGCGGAATGCCGCTGTCCAGGGGCAGGGTCAACAACTGGCCCATTTCTTCCCGGCCCGCCTGTTGCGGCAGGCGCAAGCTCTCTCTTTCCAAGGGACGACCAAAACGGTCAAAGCAGTGGAACGCCTGACGTCCGCAATTCGTGCGCTGGATGCAAAAGCCGTTGTCTCCCTCGATTAAGGGTCGCTCGGAAAAGGCCTCTGCCAGTTCCGCCGCGGTGGCTCGGGAAAAGGCCGCATCCTCAGGGCCGGCGCGCCACAACCGATAAACCGGGCCGCTCTCGCGCGTGAGCAGCCAAATGGCGCGCCCCTCATCCACGGCAAAGCGGTCGACTTCGCCCTGTTCGGGCAACAAGGCGGGCCAGGCTTCGAGGGGGAAACCCGATGGATCGTAGCGGCGTAGGCGCGTTTCGCCCGGGACCGCGACCAACAGCTCCCCCGCGAGAGTGAACGCGAGGGGGCCGGGCTCTTGTAAGGGAATTGAAAAAACCAAACGACGGCCGCCCCTCGCCCAGGCGCGGATCTCACCGAGTGCGCGGTCGGCCACGGCGACCCGATGCCCCAGGGCGGCAACGGCCACCGCATCGCACAATGGATCGGGCGGGCAATCACCGGGCCAGACCCACCGCCATTGGGTGTCGCACGGGCCCAGGTGCAGAAGGCGCGATTTCGGCGGCGCCGGGGTAACCAAGTACCAATCGCAGTCCCGGGCCAGCCAAGCGGGAGGAAGGTAGGGAGAAACCGAGCCAAGCGAGACCGCGCCGAGCGTTTCCTCCAGGGGAGCCAAGACCAGGCCGGTGGAGGCCTGCAAGCCAAACAGCCCTTGGCTGTCGGCAGCGTCCCAGCCGACCAGATGGTCAAGCAAACGAAAGCTTGGTGAAACGGCTATACAACTCATGAGGGCTCCTCGGACTCCACGAAAACCTCGTGGCTCTCGGGCCAGAGCAGGTAGTTGGGCTCCGGTTGGAAATCGCTACAGGCGGCCAGCCGGACATCGTCGGCAATCAGGTTCAGCCTTGGCACCGCGCGGACGCCTTCCAGGTTCAAGAGACGGCGCACCAGGCGCTGAAAACGGAGCGTGCCGCCAAAGGCCCAACCCTGGGCCGTCTCCCCACCCAGAAGCGGATCCAGATAGCGATTGATTTCCTCGATGACCGCGGTGATCATGGCGCCTGCATCGGCAGAGGCGTCAATCCGGACCGTGACCGCCACGCGGATACGGTGATAGGAAGGCGGCGCGGCAATGACTTCCACGCCAGGGGGGGCAACCTCCCGCGTCAGGTACTCGGCTACCGCGCGCAGGGTGTCGCTCCTTGGAGTGGGCGGGCCCTCGCCTTCCAGCGGCGGCACGGGGAAAAGGGTCACTACCCCGGGGATGGATGCGCCCGGGAAATGAGGGTGGAATCCGGAAACCGCGTGCGCTCGCTTTACTACCGCCCCCGGCGCGCGTTGGGCCAGAAGCGCGTAGTCCGCGGCCGTAACCGCACGGCCCCGGGCCCGAATTTCCTCGGGACCGCGTTTCAAGGTGGCCGCATAGGGTTCGTCATCCAAACCGCCAGTGGCGGGCATGGGGTTGACCGCGCTTTTGAGAAAGGGCAAGGAACTGACCAGCGCGTTGATCTCCTCGGCATCCACGGCCCCGCGCCTGCCGCCCCCCGCGCGGTAAAAGCGGGCGCGAACATGCCGAAATCCCCGGGGAATCGCCGCACCCTTGATGCCGTCTCCAAAGCGGACAATGCCGGTGGTCGGTTCCAGGGTATAGACCTTGTCCTCGGGTCCGGCCAGACCCAAATCACTGATACGGCTCCAGGAAACGGTTTCCTCCGAGCCCTCGCCGATTCCGAAGGGATCATTTTCCAGAGGGCTCTCGTCGACCTCGATGATCAGGGAATCGGCCAGCACGGGCGTTTGCGCCAACCGGAAAACCTTTCCGTCACCGCCCTTGACCGGCTCCAGGGCCTCGTTGCGCACCGAGGTCGCGGCCACCGCGCGCGCCGCGTTGAGAAAAACCCCCATGAAGCGCGGCGTGGCAGAGTACAACCCATTGATCAGCCGCACGCGCAACCAACGAAGGGGCGCCTCCGCATCATGGCCGGGCAAGGTGCCGGGCCGCCATTGTTTGGGGAGCGCCAGTTCCACGATGCCCGCGCTGCTGAGAGAAGCGGTCTCGTCCGCGATAACCTCCAGTTCCTCGAAACGGGCGCCATCCAACAATTCCCAACGCAGCAGGGGTGTGGGCACCTCTGGTAGCGGGGAGGGCGATCCCGCGGAAACAGGAGGCGGCGCATCCGCTGGCAGAGCCAGAAAGGCTATGGAGATTCGGGTTGTCGGCGCCGCCTCGCCCGTAAGGCCGATCAGAAATGCCTTGCCCGCGGCCGGTTCGTTGCCAAATGGCTTAACCGCACCGGCGTCGGCATCCAGCAGTGCGAAGGCCTTGCCGGTTTGGGTGGCAAAGGTATCGATAGAAGCCGGGGCCACGTGCAGGTCGCGCGTGGTTTCGAAGAGGACCGGATCATCCGAGTCGTCGGCGGGTTCCGCCTGCACTCCAAAGCCGGCGGGTACGAAGACCGAACGAGGCGCACTGAGCGCGGCCTCGAAAACCAGCGTCGCTGCCGCGGGGCTCGCGGGTAACGCCGCAATCCCGTATGTATCGAGAAACACGCCCAGGGCTTTTTCCGGCGCGCGGTCGAGCCGCACGCCCTCGGCGCGCAGGCGGGCGAGCACGCGGGCCGGCTCTTCGCTCGCCGGCATCATGCGGCCGCGAATGCGCTTGCGCGGCAGCGCCGCGAGCTCCGCCACGAGCTGCTCCAAGTCCGGGGCGCGCGACCGAGCCTCCGGATCAAAGCCCCAGCCCGCGCCCCGCCCTGCGGCCCCCGCGCCTGCCCCTGCTCCGAAACCCGCAGCCAAGCCAGCAGCGGCCAAACCCGCCGCAGCCCGGAAACCGGGAGATCCGCCCGTAGGGCAACAGACAACGCTCGGAAGCCTTCGGCCTTATCACCATGAAAGCGTACGGTCGGCTCTGGGTATGCGTGCCCGGAGCCGCCTTCGCAGGATTCAAACGTCTCGACGCCGTCAGCCCGAAGAGCTTCAACGGCCCTCGCGATGCCAGGATCAAGCGGCGGATCATATTCCATAACGATATAGTATAACGTACCTATCTCCACGTCAAGGTTAGGGGCTACTCCCTAATCCTCCACACCGGCACCTTCTCTCCGCCGTTCT
>JBGTRP010000542.1:0-5373 GCA_041940685.1 Acanthopleuribacteraceae bacterium | reverse complement strand
CCTTGGTCGAGAGCCCCGAAGCCTGGGACCCCGCGCCCGCGAAGTTCAAGACGCCCTACGAATACACGCTATCGACCTGGCGGCTGATCGGCGCCGAGCCCTCGGCGATCGAACGCCTCGCGCCGATCCTGACAAGCCTGGGTCAGAAGCCATTCTCGGCCCCCTCCCCCAAGGGCTGGGCCGAGGACGCGCAGACCTGGGCCGCGCCCGACGCGCTGATCAAGCGGATGCAGTGGGCGCAAGGCTTCGCCGCCGCCGTCGCCGATCGCGCCGACCCCAACGCCCTAGCGCGCTCGGCGCTGGGCGAGCGCCTGACCGGCATCACCCTGCCCGCCGACGACAATGTGGTGATCAGCTACAACGACAGCGCGCGCACGGTTACCAAAACCCAGGGCCCGGCGCGGTTCGTGGAAACCTACGATTCCTGGGGCCGGCTTACCGATGTCGATGAGACGATTCAGGGATCGGTGGTGGCGCAACGAAGTTATGGCTACAACGGGTTGGACCAGGTAGTGTCGGAGACCACGCCCATGGGCGCCAGCTATGTCATGGATTACGACGTTGCCGGCCGCATTCGTTTCCGCAACGCGACGAACGCGGATGACGACCTCTCTTACAGCTATCAAAACTTCGCCGACGGATCGGTGACCACCACGGCCACCTTGAACAATTCCCTCACCCAGGTCATCAAGCGCGATGCTCTCGGCCGCATTCTGCAGGGTTCCCGCCAGGGCCACACGGTGAACTACTCTTATTCGGGCACCACGCAAACCATCTCCAGCTCGGGCCATGCCAACCGGACCATCGCCTACGATTACTTCGGCAACAAGGCCAGCGAAACCCATCCGGAAACGGGCGCCATCACCTATGGCTACAACAGCCGAGGCTGGCTGACCAGCGTGCAGAAGCCGAGCGGCACCTTCTCCCTCGGCCTGGACGGAAACGGCCGGCTTACCTCCATGTCTTTCAACGGCAGCACGGTCCTCACCCAAGGCTATAGCTCCACCTATGGCGTCCTGGACTCCAGCAACCATGGCGGCGTCATCGTGGACAAGAGCAATTACGACAGCCAAGGCCGCGCGCGGACCATACAAATCACCATCCCCGAGGCGCTTCCCGGCCCCGCCCTGGTTTGGCCCTTGGGGTTCCAGCGCATGGCCGACCTTCAGGCCGACCCCCGCTTTGACTGGAACGCCATCAGCGGCGCCGCGCGTTACCAGTTCGAGGTCTTCACCGGCGCTTCCACCTATAGCCTGGAGACCACCTCCACCCAAGCGCTGTTCAGCCAATTATCCGGTTTCACCCTGACACCGGGCACGACCTATCAATGGCGCGTGCGCGGGGAGAAAAGCGACGGCGAGATCGGACCCTGGTCGCCCTGGGCCGAGATGGAAACCGGCAACCCGGTGCTGGCGGTTTCCACAACCGAGCTCTCGGCCGCGACCGGCACCGGCATCAACCCGCCCGATCAAAGCTTTATCATCGACAACGCCGGCAATGACCTGCTGACCTTTACCATCACGGACAACATGAGCTGGCTGGACGTAACGCCCACCAGCGGAAGCGTGGACAATGTGCCGGCAACGATCACGGTCAGCTTCGATGCGGACGCGCTGTCCCCCAACACCTACACGGGCCAGATCGATATCGCCTCCAATGGCGGCAATGCCAGCATCAATGTGACGCTCACGGTCACCGACCAGCCCATGGCTTGCCTTTCCGAAACTCAACTCATCATTCCCGCGGAGCTGGGTCAGAATCCGCCTCCCTCCAGTTTTCAAATCCGCAACTGCGGGTCCGGCACCCTCAATTACAACCTGACCGACGATGCTTCCTGGCTCAGCCTCAATCCCAATTCAGGAAGCTCGACCGGAGAATGGGACACCATCAATGTAAACTTCAGCACCAGTTCCCTGCCCGAGGGCACCTACAACGCCGAGATCTCGGTGAACAACGGCGAGGCCACCCTGCCGGTGACGCTCGTGGTGGAGGAGATCCCCGTCCTCTTCTTCGATCCGCCATCCTTCCAAATCGACATCGCGCAAGGAACCAACGCCGCGCAGCAGAGCTTCATCATCCGCAACGATGGCTCGGGCATCCTCGACTACACGCTCAGCGAAACGAGCTCCTGGTTTAGCCTTTCCACGACCTCGGGCTCTTCCAGCGGTGAAAACGACAATATTCAGGTGTTCTTCAGCACCACGGGATTGGGAGTGGGCGCCCACAATGAGTCCATCCTCATTCAATCCGACGGCGGCAACGGCAGCGTGGACATTACACTCAACGTCCATCCACCCGCGCAAGTGGCGCTTCAGCCAAACACGCTGCAACCCATGGTCGGGGTGGGCCAAAACGCCGCCTCGCAGACTTTTGAAGTTTGGAACGCCGGTTTTGGCACCCTGAACTACACCATCTCCGACAATGTCTCCTGGCTCTCGGTGACGCCTTCCTCGGGCAGCGTGGGCGCTAGTCCCCAAACCATTACGGTGAATTACCAAACCTCGAATCTTTCCGCGGGCACCCACCAGGGAACCATCACGGTTTTCGGCGCGGGCACCAGTGAAATCGTGGCGGTAACTTTGACGGTAACCACTGAACCGCTGATCTGTGTCGCGCCCGCTTCCTTCGATGTCTCCATCCGCGAGGGGGCCAATCCACCCACCCAAATCCTCACGGTCACCAACTGCGGGACGGGGACCCTCAACTATATGATCCAAGACAATGTATCCTGGCTTTCGGTCAACCCCACATCCGGCAATTCCTCGGGGAACCCGGTCAACCACAACATCCAGGTGACCTCGACCGGCCTGGCCCCGGGCATCTACAACGCCACGATTCAAGTGGGCGGCGAAAAAATGTTCGAGTCCATTCCCTTTACCCTCCGGGTGAACGATGTCATCGATTTTCCCGACGCCAATTTCGAGGCCTACCTGGTCAGCCAGTTCGACACCGATGGAGACGGCGGCATTTCCCTCGCGGAGGCCGCGGTGGTGACGGCCATCGACTGCTCCGACCAAAATATCGTGGACATCACGGGGCTCGAGTTTTTCACCACGCTTGAATATCTGGACGCCTCCCGTAACCAAATCGAAGACATGCAGCCCATTTGGGACAACCCCAACCTCACCACGGATACGGATTGCTCGCATCACATCGATATTAGCGACAACGCGCTCAACACCAACCCGGGCCAGGGATACTGCTGGCTGCACTGCATGCCCATCGGCTATGTCAATACCGTCAACCAGTCGGGCTCGGCCCATCCCGCCGCTTGCCGGTGCTTTAACCCCACCTGCGTCTTTGCCGATTGAGCGCGCTTTTCGCATCCAGGAAGATCGCGGCAAGGAAACGGCCATCCAATCCGGGCTTCCGCCCGCCCAATGCCAAACCCTGATGACCGCTATTGATTGCAACAAGGAGCACCAATGAACCTTTCGAATGCCTTAAGAAAATTATGGATCTGGACATGGGCAACCGCCCTATTGGCGACGCCGGTTTTGGCCCAGGGTTTTGAGCAGGAGACCATGTCTCCGACCTACGAATTGGCCGACGATATGTTGGAGCCCGATCCCAGCCGCGGCCTCCAGTCGGGCACCCCGTGGACCAACGGAATCGTGCCCTATACCTTTTCCAGCAACGTGAGCGCCACCCAGCGGCAACTCATGCTGGACGCCATGCGCCAATGGGAGTACGTGGCGGGCATCGTCTTTGTCCAGCGGACCAGCCAACCCAACTACCTGTTTATCCGCAATGTGAACGATCCCAATATCTGCGGCAGCTCCTACGTGGGCATGATCGGAGGCTCCCAGAACCTGAACATGGTCTGCTGGACCAACCGCACCATGCTGCATGAGCTTGGCCACGCCCTGGGTTTGCGCCACGAGCATCAGCGCTCCGACCGCGATAATTTCATTACCATCAACTACAACAACATCCCGCCGAGCCGCTGGCACAATTTCGACATCGCGGCGGGCAGCCTGCTTTCCAATTACGATTTCCTCTCCATCATGCACTACCACCAATACGCATTCGCCATTACCGGCGGCCAGCCGACCATCATCGCCAAACCCGGTTTCGAGCAATACCAGGACGTGATGGGCACCGTCCAATACCTCAGCCTTTGGGATGGCAGCTCCATGCGGCAAACCTACGGCATCTCCGATTGGGGCCCGCTGGTGAGTGGTCCCGGTTACCTGCTCTTCGAAACCGTCGAGGGACAGCCCGTGCCCGATCAGTCCTTCCAGGTTTGGAGCAATGGCTTGGGACCCATCCCCTATTACTTCGCGGGAGCGTCCAGTTGGGTTTCGCTGACGCCGACTCAAGGCTCGGCCACCTCCAGCCCCAACACCCATCAGGTCAGCGTGGATGTCAGCGCTCAGGCCGTGGGTTCCTATGCCAGCATCATCTCGGTGAGGCGCGCCCTGGATCACTGGAACGCATCCACGCTGGCGGTCGAGTTGCGCGTCTACGTGAACATTCCCGACCCCTCGTTCAAGACCTATCTCGTCAATCAATTCGACAGCGATCAGAACGGGGAAATATCCAAGGATGAGGCCCAGGCCGTTACGATTATCGATTGCAGCGGTTTGGGGATCACGGACCTAACCGGGCTGGCGCATTTCGAAAACCTGACCTACCTGGATGCATCCGACAACTTCATCATCGATATGCAGCCGATTTGGGACAATCCCAACCTGACCCAGGACCCCAACTGTTCCCACCATATCGACATCAGCAACAATGCCCTGAACACCAACCCGGGTCAGGGCTATTGCTGGCTGCACTGCATGCCCATCGGCTATGTCGATACCGCCAACCAATCCGGTTCGGCAAATCCGCTTTACTGCCGATGCTATGACTCAACCTGCACAGCCTCTGAATAAGCGCGCTTTTCCCAACCCGAGGATCATGCCCGGCAAAAGACCACTGGAGCCCTGGGGTATGGAGCCGCCGTAGGCGATCCGAGAGGGACCCCCGGCAAAAACGGCCGGGGGAATTCTCGGTTCACGGCGGCGCGCCCGGTTCCAGGCCGCACTTTCCACCCAAAATCTGATGATCGCCAAAAAGTCACGAAGACGGTTTCCCGAGAAGGCTATAATAAATCAGTTTTACTGATAAGGAGAAATCATGACTTTTTCGGGTTTTCGGCGAATTTTCTGTCTTCTTTTACTTGGGACATTCTTCACATCCAGCTTTGCCAACAACTTTCAGGATTATCAGGTATTAGATGTACAAGAAACCGAGGTCGGCCAGTTCAGGATCAGTGAGTTCCTCGTCCAGGTAGGTGAGGAGCCCGTCAACCGCTTCGTCATGCATCGCTGGCTGCGCAAGAACGCGCGCCCTCAAAATATTCGCGGGGTGTTGCTGCTGCAA
>JBGTRP010000541.1:0-5377 GCA_041940685.1 Acanthopleuribacteraceae bacterium | reverse complement strand
ACGCCGCTGCCGAAGATGGTGCCGTCGGAGCGCACGTCGAACGGGCGGCAGTGTCCGGTCGGGGACACCATCGAGCCCTGCTCGTACCAGTAGCCCACCCGGTTCGGGATGCGGATCGACGAGCCGCCGGCCAGTGCGATGTCACATTCGCCGTTGAGGATCGACTGGCACGCCAGGTGCACCGCGACCAGCGACGACGAGCACGCCGTCGCCACCGACAGGGCCGGGCCGCGGAAGTTGAACTGGTGGGCCACCCGGGTGGCGAGATGGTCCTTGTCATTGCCCATCAGCAACTGCAGGGCGTTGACCTTGTCGCCCAGCGAGGGATTGCGGAAGAGGTGGAAGAGCAGGTAAGAGCTCATGCCGGCGCCCGCGAATACGCCCACGGGGCCCTTGCAGGCGGCCGGCTCGTAGCCCGCTCGCTCCAGCGCGGACCAGGCCGTTTCCAAAAAGAGGCGATGCTGCGGGTCCATGATTTCAGCCTCTCTCGGGGTGATGCCGAAAAAGTCCGCATCGAAGAGATCCACATCCGTCAGGACGCCCTTGGCGCGCACATAATCAGGGTGGCGCAATAGATTCGAAGGAACGCCGGCCTCGGTCAACTGCTTGTCGGAGAAGAAGGAAATCGCCTCCACGCCGGCGCGGAGGTTTGCCCAGAATGTTTCCAGATCCGGGGCGCCGGGAAAGCGGCCATCCATTCCGATGATGGCAATATCCGTTTCACAGAAGGAAGGCGTGGAAAAGCGGGTCATAGTTGCACCGCTCTTTCCCGGCTCTTTTTGGCTCGCACGCGGCCAGAGAGCCGGGCGCGGCGCGAGGCCGCGCGGTCCGCGTCGGCGCGCAACTCGGCCAGCTCGTCTCGCGCTCCGCCCAGATGGTCGGCGAGGGCCGCGATCGTGGGGTATTCGAACAGTTCGATGAGGCGGAAGTCGCGGCCCATGCGCTGCTGGAGTCCCGCGCGCAGCGCGACCATCTTCAAGGAGTTGCCCCCCAACTCGAAAAAGTTATCCTCCCTGTCAACCCGCTCCAGGTTCAGGATCTCGCGCCAAACCGCGGCAATATCGGCTTCTAGTCCCATTTGGGGAGCCTGGTATGAGGTTCCTGAGCGGGAAGGAGCGGGCTCCGGCAGGGAACGGCGGTCGATTTTTCCGTTGGGCGTGAGGGGGATGGCTTTCAGAAACAGGATTTCAGCGGCATGCATGAAGCGCGGCAGGTGACGCTGGATGTGGGCCCGAATTTCGGCCTGATCGGGCTCCTGATCCTTCGCGACCAGGTAGGCGGCCAACCGCCTGTCCTCGCCATGGCCACGAACATCGACGAGCGCCCGTCTCACCGCCGGGTGGCGTTCCAATACCGCTTCTAACTCACCGGGCTCTACCCGGTAACCGCGCAGTTTGATTTGGGCGTCGTCCCGCCCCAAAAATTCGAGAATATCCTTTTCCAGCCAACGCGCGAGATCGCCGCTGCGGTAAAGGCGCGCGCCCGCGAGCGCGCTAAAGGGATCGGGCAGGAAGCGCTCGGCCGTGAGCCGAGGCATGCCGTGGTAGCCGCGCGCCAATACGCTGCCACCGATATGAATCTCCCCTGGAACCCTCGCGGGAACCGGCCTGAGATAGGAGTCGAGCAGGTAGATGAAATGGTTGGTCACGGGCTTTCCGATGGGCACCGTGCGGGGCGGCGTCTGGTCGGCGCGGATGTGGGTGGGCACCCGGAAAACCGAGGACGTGATGGTCGCCTCGGTGGGCCCGTAGGCGTTCAAGAGACTGGCGTTGCGGAAGGGGGTTTTTCTCCAAGCGGCGACCATTTCGGGCGTCACCACATCGCCTCCCGAAATCATGATTCTCAGCCGCCGGGAGGGTTGCCAATCCCCACGGGCCCAATCGCGGGTCAAGAGGCTCCAATATCCGGTGGGTAGGTTGACCACGGTAAGGGCCCTGGCTTCGATGTCATGGGCGAGCTCGGAGGCTGTCGGTGGTTCCTCATCGCGCAGGATGGAGCAGGCGCCTTGATCGAGGGGGAGGAGGAACTGCTCGATAGCCGCATCGAAGTTGGGCGATGCGAAATGGAGAAAGCGGTCCGCTGACTCGATTCGGAAATGGGTTTGGATGGAGTCCAAATGCAGACCAAGCGAGCCATGGGAAACGGCTACCCCCTTCGGTCGGCCCGTGGAGCCGGAGGTGTAGATCATATAGGCGGTTTGGCTGGAATGGATGGGCTTGCGCGCGCGAGGCTCCCCTTGAGAGACGGCTCTTTCGGTGATTTCGAGAATCGGGCTGGTCGAGATCCATTCCGGGCGCGAACCCCGCTGGGCGAGAACCAGGCTTATCCCGGCATCCTCTGCCATGAGCCGGAGCCGTTCCGATGGGTATTCGGGGTCGAGGGGCAGATAGGCGGTGCCCAGGCTTAAGGCCGCCAACAATCCCTCTACCAATTGGGGCGAGCGTTTCAACCAGAGCCCGATGACGCTTTCGGCGCCCACGCCCCGAGCGGCAAGTTCTTTTGCCAGGGCATTGGCCCTCCCGCGAAGCGCGCCGTAGCTGATGGCGTGCGCGCCCTGGAGGACCGCGATGCGGTCCGGCGTCGTCTCGGCCCGGGCTTCAAACGGCGCGACCACGTCTTGCCGGAGTACGCCGTCCGATCGTTCGCCGCACCAAAGATGGAGAAGCGTTTGCAGGCGCTCGGCCTCCGCGAGGGTTGCCGAGGAAATGCGTTGCTCCGGTTGCGCGAGGAGGCCTCTCAACAGGTAGCGGTAATGGGACAACATGCCCGAGATGGTTTCTTTTTCAAAAAGGTCGGTGTTGTACTCGATCCAGCCTCGCGCGCCTTCCTCGGTTTCCGCCAAGCCGAGGGAAATCTCGAACTTGGCGGTTTGGACCTCCATGGGAAAGGGGTCCAGCGCCAATTCCGGCAGCCTGACGCCGGCCGGCATGGAATTTTGCAGTTGGAACATGACCTGGAAAAAAGGCGGCCGCTCGGTGCCTCTGACCGGGTTGAGATCTTCCACCAATTTTTCGAAGGGCAGGTCCTGATGGGCATAGGCTTCCAGACAGATTTCGCGAACCCGGCCCACCAAGTCCCTAAAGCAAAGATTTGGCGAGAGGCGGGTGCGCAAGACCAAGGTGTTGACGAAGAAACCGATCATGCTTTGGGTTGCCACATGGTCGCGATTGGCGACAGGAGCGCCTACGGCGATATCCTCCTGACCCGAGTAGCGGTGGAGCAGCAATTGAAAAACGGCCAGCAAGGTCATGAAGGGCGTGACGCTTTCTTGGCGGCTAAAGGCGGAGACCGAGTCCCAGGTGTCCCCGGGAAAAAAGAACCCGATACTCGCGCCGCGGCTTGTCTGGACCTTGGGGCGTTGGCGGTCGAGCGGCAGCTCCAGCGGCTCGATTCCCGCGAGGCGCTCGCGCCAATAGGCCAGACCTTCAGCCAGGCGTGAACCGCGAAGCGTTTCCCTTTGCCATACCGCGAAATCCGCATACTGCAAGGCGAGCTTTTTCCGCTCGGAAACTTTGCCGTCGCGAAACGCCTGGTATTGTCCCGCCAACTCCTCGAAAATGAGCCGCCGCGACCAAAAGTCACCGATAATATGATGCATGCACAACAGGAGCACATGTTCCCGCGCCGAGAGTCTCCAAAGACGGATGCGGTAGGCCCAACCCCCGATCAAATCAAAGGGCTTCATGGCCGCTTGGGTTACCCGCTCCTCCAAGTTGAGCGCCGCGTCCCTGAGCGATGACAGATCCAGAATCTCCAGTTCCGGGAATGGATCGGCGGCAATCCATTGCATGGGTTTTCCGTCTCGTTCCGGGAAACGGGTGCGGAATCCATTGTGGCGTTGGACCAGGGCGCGCAGAGACCCTTCAAGCGCGCCAACGGAGAGGAGGCCTCCCAAACGCAAAACCAGGGGGATATGGTAGGCCGCGCTATCGGGTGCGAGTTGGTGTAGCAGCCACATCCGTTCTTGCGAAAAAGAAAGCGGCAGGGGACCCGCTGCGTCCTCGGATACGAGCGGGGGGATTTCGCGCGCTGGTTCGGAGCCGAGCGCCCTTTGGAGGTGTGGCGCAAAGGCGGCGACCGTGGGCGCATCGAAGAGAACGGGCAAGGGAACTTTGACCCGAAACACCTCGTGAATCCGGGCAATGGCCTGGGCGGCAAGCAGGGAGTGCCCGCCCCGTGCAAAAAAGTCGTCCAGGATGCCGAGGGGCTCCCTGTCAAGGATCTCTTCCCAAATTCCGATGAGCACCTCCTCCAAGGGGTTGCGGGGCGCAAGGAAACGGGCTGGAGCCGCCCGGGGCGCGGGCAAGGCGCTCCAGTCGACTTTTCCGTTGGGGGTCAGGGGCAGGGCGGCAAGCAGGGTAAAGCTTTGGGGAATCATATAGGCGGGGAGATGCTCAGCGAGCGCTTTGCGGGCGTTTTCCTCATGGAAGGGCCTATCCCCGGCAACCAGATAGGCATTTATGCTGGGCTCGCCCTTTTCGTCGGGGCGGAGGGCAACCACGGCCTCCGCTACCTCGAGACGCCGGCGGAGGACCGCCTCAATCTCGCCCGGCTCCACTCGGTAGCCGCGGATCTTCATCTGGTTGTCCACGCGGCCGAGGATGAGGATCTTTCCATCATGGCCGCGAGCGGCGAGGTCTCCGCTCGCATACAGCCTGGCGCCCGGCTTTTCGGAATAGGGATCGGGACCAAAACGTTGGGCGGTTGTCCGTGGATCGCCAAGGTAACCGCGCGCGAGTTGGGGCCCGCCGATGAATAACTCGCCCGTTTGTCCGAACGCCCGTGGGAAGCCCCGGACATCCAAAGGGTAGGTTCGGTTGTTCGCCAGCGGAAGACCGATAGGAACCGATGGGGACATCACCCGTTCGCCAATTTCATGGATCGACACGCCCACCGTGGTTTCCGTGGGACCGTAGTGGTTGAACAGCCGGCAACGGCCGGAGGCGAGGATGGCGTTCGCGAGCGCGGGCTCCAGTTTCTCTCCACCCAGGATCAACGCAATCCTGGGAAGCAGCGCTTTCAAGAACGCGGTCTCCGCCAGGGCCTTGAGATGCGAGGGAACGATTTTCAGGTAATCCACGGGCTCCCGTGCGAGACGGGCCGCCATGACCTCCGTGTTCAGAACCATGGTTTCCGGCAGGACATGGAGCGTTCCGCCTAGCGCCAAAGAGCCGAAAATTACGGTATGCCCTAAATCCGCGGCCATGGTGCTGACCGTGGCGTAGCGGGCTCCCACCCGTGGCTGAAGCGCCAGGCCAATGGCCTCGGTGTAATGGTTCAGATTCGCGTGGGTGACGATGACGCCCTTCGGACGGCCCGTCGTGCCGGACGTGTAGGAAAGGATCGCGACGTCGTCGGGAGTACCCTCGGCGACGAT
>JBGTRP010000540.1:0-5378 GCA_041940685.1 Acanthopleuribacteraceae bacterium | reverse complement strand
CCAAGCACGGTCAGATTGCGGTAGGGAATCCGTATATCCTCGGAACGCCAAAGATCCAAGCGCCCCTTCCACCCATTCACCGGATCATCCATGGTGTAGGAGGTCAGGCTACATGACAATTGCCGTTCTCCAATGATCAGGTTCTCCATTCGGGTGGCGAGGGTCTTCATGTAGAGCGCCTCCGGAGTTTTGCCAAGCTCGGCCGGCGCTGTATTGCCCGTCTCATCAAAACCGCCGCCGCCCTCAGGAAAGGTGGTCAGGTACGGCCGTCCTTTGTCAAAGAAACTGAGCGCCTGCTTCTTGCGCCGCTTGCCAACGGAACCGTCCGGGTTGAGAAAACGCTCTTCGACTATGATGCCCGCACCCTCTTGGAAGGAGGCCCATTCCGTACGAGACATGGCTTGGGGATCGAAATAGATCTTCTCGGAGAGGGGAACCACCAGCGGCATAAACCAAGGGGCGGGTTTGAGCGACCTGGTATAGGCGGCCAGGTCCACGCTGGGGTCGATGAGCCACTGCGGCCTGCGGCCGTTGAGGGACATCTCGGCCTGAACCCGAATCTCGATATTGGGGTGCCCCTTGGCCCGCAGGTCCTCCGCCATGTATTTACATGCCTGTACGATGATGTCCGGATGCCCGAGCAAGGCGTGGTACTGGCGCTGATGAAGATATTCCTTGGCGTCCAATTCCCAGGAGGCGCCGCTACCCGGATCGGTGGCGAAGAAGCGGGTAATCCCCTGATAGCTGGTGAGTTTCATATGCCAGGAAAAATAATAACCCTGCCCATTCCAGCTAATCCCGCCCGGGTAGAGGTGATGGCGGAAGGGGAGCAGGAATTGAACCGCCAAATAAACCGCGATCGCGGCCAAAACCAATCGCCGTCCCGCGGGAAGCCTCGTTTCAGCGGGTTCCCCCCGCTCGTCGGGCGCGCTCAATCGCAAGGATTCACGGCGAACCTTGGCCCATAAAATCCGAGGCCAGGAAGGATGAAAATAGAGCGTGCTGGCCACCATCATGAACCAGGGAAAGATCCCGATATCGAACAGTTCCGAATTGGTGAGATGAAATGAAAAGGCAACCCAAAATGCGGCCATACGCGTTTTGCGCCAAAGCAGGAGAGGGACGATCACCAGGTCGAATATCAATCCGGAATAGGAAAAAAGGTAGACCACCCATTCCTTGGTGAACAGAGAGCCAATGACGGGAAAGCCCGTGTTGTCCGCCAGCCAGGTGCGCATGGGCTCGCCCGCGAGCCAATCCCCGGTGAGCTTGGCGATGCCTCCGTAGAAATAAGGGATCCCGATTTGCACGCGCAAGAGCCAAAGCGCCCAAGCCGGAATACAGGGCCCGGCAGGGTTCTTCCACAGGCGCGCGTCCAGTGAAAATCCCCGCTGGGCTGGAATGAACATCAGCAGGAAAGCGATCAGGCAAACCAGATAGAAGTGGTTGAGGTACTGGGCCTTTTCCAGCAGGAAGACATAGGTAAATCCAAAGAAAAACAGTACGATCGCCACGCGATAGAACAGGCCCAGGGCGATCAGTAGAGCCAGCAGCGCCAGCACCGCGAAATGGTAGTACATTCCGTTTCCGGGCCAGGGCTGAACCCAGCCAAATCCAAGGTAGGTAGCGTGGAATTGGGGATCGATCCACCATGCCTTGATGTGGCCGTAGAAGTAATAGCGCCCTGTTTCCCAGAGCAGAATCGCCCCGAAAAAAAAGCGCAAAAACGCCACGGAGGCAACATCGACCGGCCGAAATAAGGCGGATACAATGCTGGGCCGGCCGGTTTCGTTTGGGTTTCCATTCACGGGTTGAGCTCTCGTTCACAATACGCGGATCGCGTTGCCGTTCTGATCTGTTCCGCGCCGTCAAAATCTTAGGGGGAAGGAAGGCGTTGCGGTGGGAGTTGGGCCGTTCGCCGGGAACCGAAACATTTGCGGAACCCGCCTGGACCCATGGAAATGGGCGTCCCGCCCGATGGGGCAAATGGGTCCAGCCAAGACCCTGAAAGGGACAGGTAGTTTACCCGCATGGTAGGCGGCCGGGCAACTGATGGTCGATTATAATATGTTCGCCCCCTCTCTTCCATAACCCCCTGTCATTTCAACTTTTTTGTTTTTGCCGCATGGCCTGGGGAAGGCCTCCGACCATGGCCGGAATCGGGAGCGGCCGGCCGCCGTGATTCGAACAAATTTTCGGACTCCAAAACTTTTCAAAACGGGGCTCTCGGTTGGCTACTGGATCGCCGCGGGTGGGTTATACTCTGTGAACCCAAGGAAAGCCTTTCGGCCGCCATTGGATGCCCCGACTGGAGCGCCCCCGCCATGAACATACTGGGAATCAGCGCCTTTTACCACGACTCTGCCGCCTGCTTGGTGCGCGAGGGAAGGTTGATCGCCGCGGCGCAGGAAGAGCGATTCACCCGCAAAAAACACGATGCATCCTTTCCCCGCCAAGCGGTGGCCTACTGCCTTCGCGAAGCGGGCATTCGCGAGAGCGAATTGGATTTCGTGGTTTTTTACGACAAGCCGCTCAGGAAATTCGATCGCCTGCTGGAGACCTACCTGGCCTTCGCGCCCGCGGGCTTCGGTAGCTTTCTCAAGGCCATGCCGCAATGGCTGCGCAAAAAACTGAACATGCCCAAGGAGATCACCCGCCAGTTACCGGGCGATTACCGCCTGCTGTTCCTGGAACATCACGAATCCCATGCCGCGTCGGCTTTTTTCCCCTCGCCCTTCGAGGAGGCCGCGATCATCACCGCCGATGGCGTGGGCGAGTGGGCCACGGCCAGTTGGTCGGTGGGCAAGGGCAATCGGCTGGAGATCCAATCCGAGATCCGCTTCCCCCACTCACTCGGGCTGCTATACTCCGCCTTCACTTATTTCACGGGCTTCAAGGTTAACAGCGGCGAATACAAGCTGATGGGGCTCGCGCCCTATGGCGCGCCCCGTTATCGCGACACCATCCTCGAAAACCTGATTCAGGTTTTCGAGGATGGCTCCTTTCGTCTCAACATGAGGTACTTCGACTATTGCCAGGGCCTCACCATGACCAATCAACGCTTCGCCGACCTTTTCGGCGGTCCGCCCCGCGAGCCGGAATCGCCGCTCAGCGCACGCGAAATGGACCTGGCCGCCAGCGTTCAGGCGGTCACCGAAGAGATCATGCTCGCCATGGCGCGTCATGTTCACGCCCAAACCGGCCTGGAAAACCTCTGTCTCGCGGGCGGCGTGGCACTGAACTGCGTGGCCAACGGCAGAATCGCGCGCGAGGGCCCGTTCAAGCGCCTGTTCATTCAGCCCGCGGCCGGAGATGCCGGCGGGGCCCTGGGTTCCGCGCTCTTCGCCTGGCACCAGTACTTGGAAAACCCGCGCGACACGCGCGCACTTCAAACCCGGGACTTCCAACATGGCTCCCTCCTTGGGCCGGCCTTCAGCAACGAGACCATCCGCGCCTATTTGGAAAGCGTGGCCGCGCGCTACTGGTTTGGAGAGGATGAGGAGTTGCTCCCAAGAGTTGTTTCCCTCCTGGCGGAAGGGAAGGTGGTGGGTTGGTTCCAGGGCCGGATGGAATTCGGACCCAGGGCCTTGGGCAACCGCAGCATCCTGGCTGATCCGCGCGATCCCGCGATGCAGAAACAGCTCAATTTGAAGATCAAATTCCGCGAATCCTTTCGCCCCTTCGCGCCCATTGTGCTGGAGAAACGGCTCGCAGCCTGGTTCGAGATGGAGGGAGATTCACCCTATATGTTGCTGGTAGGCAAGCTGCGGGAGGAACACCGCGCCGGCCTTGACCGGGAAACGCGGGAATTTTCGGGAATCGAGCGGCTTCAGGCAGCGCGTGGTCCCATCCCCGCGGTCACGCATGTAGACTATTCCGCCCGCGTTCAAACCGTTGACCATGAACGAAATCCCAGGCTGCATCAACTGTTGACGCGCTGGGAAGAAACCAGCGGCTGTCCCGTGCTGGTGAACACCAGTTTCAATGTTCGCGGGGAGCCCATCGTCTGCACACCCGAGCAAGCCTATCGCTGTTTCATGGCCACCAACATGGACGTGCTCGTGCTGGGTAACCATCTCTTGTTAAAGGAAGATCAGCCGGACTGGCCCGAGAAGGAAGCCTACCTGGCCTCTTTCGAGGCGGATTGAGGCTTCCGGACCGGACGCCGCCCGCCACCCATGTTCTCGCAATAGTCAAGCAAACCCTGATTCCCAAGGAAAACGGACATGGCCCTCACTCAAATCAACTGGAGCCCCACCCCCAAAGAAACCCGGCAATTCGCGCTTTCCATCCTGGTGGGCTTCACCATCATCGCCTGGGCGGTTTGGCTGTTTCAGGGTCAGCTTCAGGCCAGCCGCGCGGCCGGCGCAATGCGTTGGGGTTCCCTGCCCTGGTTATGGGGCATTCCCATGGCCGTCGGCATGCTCTCCCTGCTGCACCCCCTGATTGCGAGACCCTTTTATTTGCTCTGGATGGGGTTTGCCTTCGTCATGGGAAATCTCATGAGCTATGTGATTCTGGGCCTATTCTATTATTTGATAATTACTCCCTTGGGACTGGTCCTGCGCCTAGTGGGATATGATCCTCTGCGCATGCGCAAACCCATTTCCGGTTCCAACTGGAGCGCCCACCAACCCCCGTCGAGAGATGACGCGCATGAGAGGTTGTTTTAACCTAAATGGGTGGGTTCCCCATGCCTGGGCATTGAAAAAATATGTTTGGAAATCAATGGATTCTCAATTGTTTTTGACATTCATTTTTCAATAATGGGCCCGCAATAAACTATCTGATACAATCAGCGGGCCTCCGATTGTTGTTCCAGCGCAACCCACTCTTTGCTAGGCACTTGGCCGAGGCTCCAAAAGCGCCGATAGGGTGCTGGAATGTCCGCTATATGATTTAGATCACGCGAAATTGCGCCCCGGGTAGATCCCTGGGGATGTCTTTGATGGGGAAAAATGTTATATTGCTTCTATTCGCCTTTATTAGTAGGATTCGCGGTCGCGCTCGGGCGAAAACGGCGGCACGGGCAGTTGCAGGGCGTCGCCCGCGTCCACGGTGTGTTCCGACGGCTCCGGCCCCCGGTCCAAGCCGTGGAACTCGCTGGGTGGCATGGCACCTGTCGCGCCAGTGTCAAAGCCGGGTTCCAGGCGCTGCGCGGGCTCCGCCGCCGGGTCGTGCTCTGTGGGCAGTGCGCGCTTGGGCGCGTTGCGGCGCGAGGTCCAGGTGTTGTAGGCCACGAACAGGGCCAGCACCAGGCCACCGATGATGGCCAGACTCAGTTGCAATGTGCTCATGTTTGAATGAATGGGTTCAAGCGTCCACCATCGAGAGGGCCGATTCCATATCGACGGCCACGATGCGCGACACGCCCTGCT
>JBGTRP010000539.1:0-5404 GCA_041940685.1 Acanthopleuribacteraceae bacterium | reverse complement strand
ACCTGAGGCGCGGCCGGCTCCAGGGCTTCTTCCAAGTTGTACCGGGTGTCTATCGAAAAATCGAATCCAAGTCGCGAGGTGTGGATTCCATGAAAATCTTACTGCTTTCCATTGCGGGTTACCTCTTGATCCTGTTGGATCTGGTGTTAATTCCAGGGGCCGTGCTGCTCACGGCCGGCTGCGGCATCGTGTTGTACGCCATCTACCTCAATTATTTGGAATACGGTCTCGTATCCTCCTTGATCCATCTCGCGATCAGCCTGGCCTTTGTGCCCAAGGCAATCGGCTGGAGCCTGAATCGCGTGGCGCTCAAGAACGAGATGGACAAGGAAGACGGCTACGTGGGCATTCCCGACCGTGATCATCTCATCGGCAAAAAAGGCGTGGCGCTGTCCGATTTGCGACCCTCGGGAACCGTGGGCCTGCGCGAGGGTGAGGAGGATATTCGGCTGGATTGCGTGGCCGAGGGCGGTTATATCGAAAGGGGCTCGCCGGTATCGATTGTCGAAGATCGTGGCCCCAGCCTGGTTGTCCGCAAGTGGGAAGAGCCTTCCTAGCCGGATGAATCCTTTCCTCTTGTGGGATGGACCGCTCACCTCCAGCGAGGCGCCCCCTCTATCCCTCCAGGAGTTCCCGCCTCGGGCTTTGGATTGGGCTGCCTGGAAGAGGCGCGGTGTGTTATAGTTGAGGTCGAAAGCCCAACGGTTTCTTCTATCCAGACGGTTGTTTTGCCTTCGCGCCGCGTTGGTTTTGCCAGCCGTGACCCGGAGAGATTCATGGGCGCATTCAGCTCGGCCTTCGAACCGCCGAGCCGGATTTGGATTAAGAGGGCTACGCCCGCATTGATTTTTTTATGGAAGGATGGTTGGTCTCATGGAAAAACTGTGGTTTTTGTTGGTTCCCATTGGCATCGTTGCCCTCATTCTATTATTTTTTGTGTTCGGTTCCATCAAGCTCTACATTCAGGCATTCGTTTCCAATGCTCGAGTGTCCTTCATACGCATTGTCCTCATGCCGCTGAGAAAAATTAACGCCTCCCTCATTGTCAACAATTACATTTTGGAAAAAAAAGCCGGGCTCGACATCCATGTCGAGGAATTGGAAACCCATTACCTGGCCAAGGGCAATGTGAGCCGGGTGGTGCAGTCCATGGTCGAGGCCAACAAGGCCAACATCGATTTGGATTTCAAGAAGGCCACCGCCATCGACCTCGCGGGCCGCGATATTCTGGACGCCATCAACACCTCGGTCAATCCCAAGGTGATCGACGTTCCCAAGCTCGGCGGCGATAAGCTGACCATCGATGCGGTGGCCAAGGACGGCATCCAACTCAAGGTCCGCGCACGGGTGACCGTCCGCACCTTTCTGCCGCGGCTGATCGGGGGCGCCACCGAGGATACCGTCATTGCCCGCGTGGGCGAGGGCATCGTCTCCGCCATCGGTTCGGCCGACTCCCATAAAAACGTGCTCGAAAACCCCGACGTCATCTCCAAGGCCGTGTTGCAAAAGCAACTCGACGCGGGCACGGCTTTCGAGATCCTCTCTATCGATATCGCGGATGTGGATGTGGGCGACAACATCGGCGCCAAGCTGCAAACCGACCAGGCCGAGGCGGACAAGCAAGTGGCCCAGGCCATGGCGGAAAAGCGCCGCGCCATGGCGGTTGCCCAGGAACAGGAAATGAAGGCCAAGGTCGAGGAAAACCGCGCGTTGGTGGTCCTGGCGGAGGCGGAGGTTCCCAAGGCCATTGCCGAGGCGTTCCGCAGTGGAAATCTCGGGGTCATGGATTATGTCAATTACAAGAATGTTCAGGCCGATACGCGTATGCGCGATAGCTTGGCCGATACCGGCGACGATTCCTAATAGGCCACCCTCATGAATCTGATCATCGAGCTGATCATCAAAATTTTTCAGGCCATCTTCGAGGAAGATCGTCAACGGCGGCTTCCACCCCCTCCGCCGCCTCCGCGGCCCGGTGGCGGCGATAGGGAAGAGGCGGAGCCCGGTCAGGCGCCCGCGCCCGCCCGGGGCCAGCCCAAGTCCATCGAGGAATGGCTTCAGGACATGCTCGATCCACAACCCAAACCGCGCCCGGCGCCGCCACCGCATCGGAGCCGGGAAGCCCCGCCCCCGCCCCTTCCCACCTCGCAACCACGCGCGCCCCGGCAGCGTGTCCAGCGTCCCAAGGCCGAACCACGGCCCGCGCCTCAAGCGCCCTTGCCCCGGGTGAAACCATCGAGTCTCCCGAAACCGGCGCCCTCTAAAGGTCCAACAAAAGCAGGGTTCCAGCTTCCCGGTGACACGCCCCTGGAACGGTTGATGTATGCCCAGGTGATTCTGGGGCCCTGTAGGGCAAAGACGCGTTCGCCGCGGGGCTGATGGCCAAGCCGCCAGCGCTTGCCTCCCCGCTTTCACCTTTTCAGATTGCCCCTCCTCAACCTTTTCCTTCCCCAAAATGGGCTTCCCCATGGCGACGAAAATCCTTGGCTGTCTTGCTCGCGCGTTTCATGGAACCGCTCCCTACCAAAAAATTTGGTAAGCTTGGCAGAGGCGCCCAGGTTAATGAAATCGCCAAAATTTCGGTGTCGAGACCCAGACCATGCCGATACTCCGAGTAAAAAAAGGGAAAAACTGGCAGGATGTTTCCCTGGAAAAGCCGGTGTTTTTGATTGGGCGTTCCGGCGAATGCGATTACCCGGTGGAGTCGGCCTTCATTTCCCGGCGGCATTGCGAGATTTTTGAGGAGGGCGGCGGCCATTTTGTGCGTGATTTGGGCAGCAGGTTGGGTACGCGGGTCAACGGTAAAAATATCGACGCCACCGCCAAGCTGCAATCGGGCGATCAGATTCGGCTCTCCAACAAGTTCACGGCCGTTTTTGTGGACGATGATTGGAAACCTTCTGACCAGACCCTCAAGTTCGCGCGAACGCCGCATCAGGCTTCGGGTGACCGCTTGGTCGCTCTCGACGGGCCGCTGGTCAATCAGATCTTTCCTCTCGACAAGGAAGTCACCCAAATCGGCCGCGATCATTACAGCGATATCTATTTGGAAGTGAACACGGTTTCTAAGCACCATGCCGAGGTGATACGCGAATCGGGCGGCGTGGTGCTGGTCGATAAAAACAGCAGTAACGGCACCTTCGTGGGCAATCGGCGCATTCATCGGAAAGAGTTGGAGGCCGGAGATCTGGTTCGTTTCGACTGGGTTACCTTTCGCTATGAGAACGAGGCCTTCCGGTTGGGCCGTTCCGGCGCCTCCAGCCGTGCCGATTGGGATTCTGCATCCGGGGCTGATCTCCTTTCCGGCCCCGGTGACCCCTTTGATCGCGCCCTCGACCGTTCGCCTCACCTGCGTTCGCCCACCGAGCGCCTGAAGCGTGTCCACTCAGGGCGGATGAGGGTCCGCACCCGTGTGGTTTTGGGGATGGCGTTGCTGCTGGCCGCGGCCGGGATGACCCTGCTCATCCGGCCGCTCTATCGATCCCTTTTTCCCTTGTTTCAATCGGCCTCACCTTTGGAGGAGCAAAGCTCCGAGCAAGCAGAAACCTGGCGGGGAGGAGACTCACCGCTTGCAGAAACCCAAATTTACGATCCCGAACCTGAAACCTTTCGCGAAAAATTGCTCGACCATGATCCGGCCATGGCGAATGGGAACGCAAATGCGGACTTCGCCATCGTGGAATTGGTGTGGAGCCCCCGGGAGCCGAGAGTGGGCGGGAAGGTTGACATTTCAGTGGCCTTCGATATTCGGCCTGAGACCCTTGCTTTAACCGTGGAGCGGAGTCTCCAATTCCAGGAGGAGGTAGTCGCTGAGGACATGACTCGGGCGACCATTGATGCGGCGAACCCCAAGCTGAGCTTCTCCTTTCGAATGCCCAGAAATGTAGAGCCCGGGCCGCATGAACTCTGGCTTAGTTTTTCTTCAAGCACACAAACCGTGCGGCGGCTTGTGGATGTGACGCTGAGGCCTTGAAAAGGGCATTGCCTTCCGTGAAATTCTCTAGTTTTTCTCCGGATCGTTGTATGCTTGAATGAGAGCCTTTCCGAGGTGGTTGCCATCGATGGGAAGCGAAAGGAGGGGGGCGTGATTTCAACCCTACTACATCTTAGGTTTCAAAGGTCCGGTGTGGTTGTTTGCCTGCTATGCGGCTTGATGCTCGGCTGTGGCGGCAATGAAAAGTTGAGCTTGGAGCTGCAGGGCTCCTTTATCGATTACACCAAGGCCATAGAGTCTCTGAATGAAGAGGCATTGCTGGCAAGCGTGTATTTCCCCGGCGTCAGCGAATACAAGGCGCATGTGCAGAAACTGCTGCTGGACTACCTCGAACAAGCCCAAACCGAAGAAAGCGTGAGATTCGACGAACAGGGCGTGGTGCTCATCCGCTTTTTGGGCATGGCCCATCATCGTTTTCAGGTGAAGGACGTCGGCTTGGCCGAGGACGGCCAGAGCGCGAATATGCGCATCGCGGTTCGTTTTTCCTATGACAGCAATATCGCCATGAGCAACTTCGAAGACGGCACCAAGATCCTGCTTCCTGGCGAGCCCTGGGGTTCGGTGATCACCATTACGATTGGAGGGGAGACGCCCATCCCGCGGGAGCAACTCGATTACGCGGAAATCGATATCCAATTCCGGAAAACCAATATGGAGGGCAAGTGGCAGGTGCGCCGCTGTGTGGTTGATGAAGAAAGTCTGCGCTTTGTGACATCTCTGGAGGAAGACTTCTAGAGCTTCTTGCTTGGATCAACAGGTAAAGCCCACAACCCTTTAGCCTCTTGGGTTGCTGGCTCTTTATCCGCGTGAATCCGAGTGATCCGCGGATCGCTTTTCCGTTTCTCAATAAGATCTGGTATCCGCGGATATATGCGTATCTTCGCGGATAGGAAATCAGAAAGGTCCAGCCCCGAACCCTTTTCCTATCCTGGTTTTTTAAAAAAGCCCTAACAGAAAAGGCTCTCATTCCGTCCGACTCCGAAGCGCTGGGAAGACCGGATCACCGCCAAACTCGGTGGAGGTTTTTCCGAGACCAATGGTCGCTGTTTTTCGGCGAGCCCTTGTGAGCGTGGAATTAAGCCTTACCGTGTTTGCGTTTCGCAATCCAGGCGATGATGGCCATCAAAGCCATAATCCCCAAAAAGGCGAGTACTTGGTTGGCGAAAACGGGCAGGTTGAGACCGAGCCCCTTGATTTTTTCGCCGCTGACCACGGCAATCCAGATGGCGAACAACACGCCGGTCAAACCCTCTCCACCGACCATGCCCGAACCGAAGAGCACGCCTTGTTCCCGGCGATGCTCTGCTTCCTTCTCCTCCGTTTTGCGCGTCATGATGTGGCGCAGCAGACCGCCGAGGAAGACGGGCGCCATGGTGCTCATGGGGAGATAGACGCCCACGGCGAAGGGAA
>JBGTRP010000538.1:0-5425 GCA_041940685.1 Acanthopleuribacteraceae bacterium | reverse complement strand
GCAATAATATAAATCTTTTGAAAATAATTTAAAGAATACTTGTTAATTTCTTATTGAATAAGGAGAATGGTAATTATTAGAATATTGATAAAAATACTCTTCTTTGCTGATATTGACTCTGGATCGGCAAGCTTTATGAAACCAATTTCCATCCACCAACCCCAAACCCAATATCAGGTCTCTCTGGTTCACGTGCTTCGGTTACGGGCGGCCCAGCACGGCGATCGGTGCGCCTTTTGGTTCCTCAAAAACCGCGGCCGCGACGCCGCGGCGCTGAGTTATTTCCAATTGGATCGGCGCGCCCGGATCATTGCCGGTCACTTACAGGCCCGCTGCCGGGTAGGGGACCGGGTCCTGCTGCTTTTTCCACCGGGACTGGACTACATCACCGCCTTTTTCGGTTGCCTGTACGCGGGTATGGTCGCGGTTCCCGTGTATCCACCGCGGCCCCATCAAAAAAATACGCGCCTTGAAAACATCGTCGCCAATTGCAAACCGCAAATGGCCCTTACCGACGCCCATACCTTGCAAGGCCTGCAACCTTTTAGTCGAATTTCACCACATTTTGCGCAATTGGCGCTTCTTTCCATCACCGAGTTAGAGGAAGATCCCAGTTCTCCCTGGCGAGAACCAGAGATCCGTGGGGAGTCGCTGGCGTTCCTGCAATACACCTCCGGGTCTACCGGCAATCCCAAGGGGGTCATGGTCACCCATTCCAACCTGATGGCGAACGAGGCGGTGATCGGCAGCGCCATTCGAACCGGACCCGATGACGTGTTCCTGAATTGGCTCCCGCTCTATCACGACATGGGCTTGATCGGCAACATTCTGCATCCCATTTACGCGGGCATCCCATCGGTGCTGCTGGCGCCGGTCTCTTTCATTCAAGACCCGGCCTGCTGGCTGGAAGCCATTTCGCGGTTTCGCGCCACGGTCTGCGGCGGACCCAATTTCGGCTATGCGTTGTGTGTGCAGAAAATCCGGCAGGAGCGGCTCGAAAAGTTCGACTTGCGGAGTTGGCGCATCGCCTACAACGGTTCGGAACCGATTCGAGCCGAAACCCTGGAGCGGTTCCTGGACCGATTTCGCGGGGTGGGTTTCCGGCCCGAAACCTTCTTCCCTTGTTATGGCATGGCCGAGGCGACGCTGTTCATTACCGGTATCGAGCCGCATCAGCGTTTCAAGGTCGGCCGTTTCGAGGCGGACTCCCTCAACCGCAATCGCCCGACGCCAGCGGCCGATGGGGGCCAGGCCATCGAGGTCGTGGGCTGCGGCCGAACCCAGCCGCTTCATGAGGTTGCGATCGTCGATCCGGACTCTCTCGAAGCCGTTGAGGACATGCGGGTCGGTGAGATTTGGCTCCGGGGACCCAGCGTAGCCGCGGGTTATTGGAACCTCCCGCAAGAAACGAATCACGCCTTCAACGCGGCCATCGCGGGTTCCGGAGAAAGGGGCTACCTGCGCACCGGAGATTTGGGTTTCCTTTCCGGAGGCGAGCTCTTCATTACCGGGAGGTTGAAGGACCTCATTATCATTCGCGGCCGAAATTACTACCCGCAGGATATCGAATTTACGGTGGAAAAAAGTCATGCCGGGCTTCGGCCCGGAGCCTGCGCCGCGTTTTCCGCGGAAATCGATGGCGAAGAAGGGTTAATTGTCCTCCAGGAAGTGGAGCGGCGCGCGCTTCGGAGCTTGGACAGCGCTCGGGTCGCCGCCGCCATCCAGGCACGGGTCGCCGAGGAGCACGAGGTTCGGGTCCACACCCTGGTGCTTTTGAAACCCGGTGGGGTGGAAAAGACCACGAGCGGCAAAATACGGCGCAAGGCCTGCCGGCTCAAGTTTCTCAACGGTGATTTGAAGGTGGCGGATGCCGGGCTCGTGCGGGTCGAAGAGCCGGAGGATCTGCCCCTGGTTCTGGATCGGGAGACCTTGAGCGCAACCCCGTCGGCAGAGCGGGCGTCCTTGCTGAGGTCCTATTTATTCCAGCGCGCGGCCGCGATCGCAAAAATCGATCAACATCAAATGGCCCCCGGCAAGGCCCTGGTGGAAGTTGGTTTCGATTCCCTGATGACGGTGAGTCTCCAACAGCATGTGGAGGAAACTTTCGGCGTGCGCATTCCCTTGGACCGCCTGTTGGGCGGCGCGAAGTTCGCGGATCTCGAAGCGGAGATTTTGGCGGACCTGAACCGCATGGAGAAGACAAAAGTCGCGCCTCCTGATCTCCCGTCATCCTCTCCGGACAGCTCGGAAAACTTGATCGGCTTTCCCCTGTCCTACAATCAATTATCCCTGTGGTACCTCTATCGGGCTTTTCCGGAAAGCGCTGCCTACCATATCCCGTTCGCCCTCCAATTTTCGCCCGGGTTGGAGGCGGGCGGATTGTTGGCGGCTTTTCAAACCCTGCTGGAACGCCACCCGGTCCTCCGCGCGCATTTCCCTCCTGGCGAGGACCCACCCCGCCAACGGGTTCAACACGACCGGTCGCTCAATTTCCAGGAGATCGAGGCGGAGGGGTGGAAGGAAGAGGATGTCGCCGCTTACCTGAAGCGAGAGGCCCATCGTCCCTTCGACCTGGAAAAGGACGCCGGACCGCGCTTGAGGCTGCTGTGCCGGGGCCAGCGCGGGTACGTGTTTCTGATAGTCTTCCATCACATCGCCGTCGATCTCCACTCCATTATGATTTTGCTCCAGGAGTTGCGGATCCTGTACGCTAGCCGGGACGACCGCGCCCTGCTTCCTGCTCCAAGACGAAGTTATGCCGATTTCGTCTCCTTCCAGGCCGCTCGCCTGCAAGGGAAAGCGGATGAGCGGGCGTGGCGCTATTGGCGCCGCCAGCTTGAAGGGCCTCTGCCGCTGCTGGACCTGCCCACCGACCATGCCAGGCCGCCGCGCCAAACCTTCCAGGGCGCGGCGCATGATTTTTTCCCGGGCGCGGGGCTTGTCAGGAAAGTCAACGCCATGAGCGCCGCCTCGGGCGTCACTAACTTTTCCTTGTTATTGGCGGCATTCCAAGCCCTTCTGCAGCGCTACAGCGGGCAGGACGATGTCGTAGTCGGCGTGCCTACGTCCTGCCGGGATCAAGCTGGATTCCAGGATGTCATCGGCTATTTCATCAACCCAATTGCACTGCGCGCCAATCTTGGTGGCAACCCTCGATTCCGAGACGCCATCCGACAGGCCCACCAATCCCTGACCGAGGGCCTGGCCCATCGGGAATTTCCTTTTCAGTGGCTGGTGGAGCGGCTGAACCCCGGACGCGACAGCGGCCGCTCGCCACTTTTCCAGGCCATGTTCGTCCTTCAAACAGCGCATCGCTTCCCCGAGGTGGGCGGCCTCCTTGCCCGAGAGCCGGGCGCCCGTTTGGATTTTGGCAAGGTCTCCGTGGCGCAAATGCTCATCGAGCCATGCGCCGCCAGCTTTGACCTTACCCTGGCGATGGTCGATACGGGCCGCCATTTGAGCGCCAGGCTCGAATACAATTCGGAGCTCTTCAAGCCCCGCACCATGGCTCGCTTGGCATCCCATTTCCAGAATCTGCTTACCGCGGGCCTGGCGAACCCCGCGGCGAGGTTGAGCGAGATCGATCTGCTCGGCGACGAGGAGCGTCACCGCATCCTGTCGGATTGGAACGATACCGCGCGCGCCTACCCAACCGGCCTGTTGGTCCACGAATTCTTCGAGGTTTGGGCGCGGAGGACTCCCGACGCCATCGCCCTGCTGTGCGATGGGAAGCACCTCAGTTATGGGGCCTTACATGCCCTTGCCGATCGCCTGGCGGGGCATGCGCGGCTGCGGGGCATCCGTCCCGAGAGCCGGGTGGGCATTTGCCTGGAGCGCACGCCCGCCATGGTGGTGGGTTTGCTGGCGGTTCTCAAGGCCAACGGCGCCTACGTTCCCCTGGACCCTTCCTATCCCAAGGCTCGCTTGGCCTTCACCCTCAAGGACGCGAAGGTCGAACTGCTGGTGACCCAAGCCGACAGGGTGGACGCCCTGCCCCGCGGGACGCCGCTCTTGGCGCTTCCCTCCGGAGGAGACATCCCCGCTCCTCCAAAGACCGATCCCTCTCCGTCTCTCCCCCCGGCTCCCACGCGCGTGACGCCCTCGAATCTTTCCCATATCATTTACACATCCGGCACAACCGGCGCTCCCAAGGGCGTGGCCATCACCCATGGGAATACGGCCGCGCTCTTGCACTGGGCGGAGACCGTTTTCCACGACGAGCTCCGTGGTTCCGTTTTGGCGGCCACCTCCCTGTGTTTCGACCTTTCCGTATTTGAAATCTTTGGCGCCTTGGCGCGGGGCGGAAGGCTGGTCCTGGCGGACGATGCGTTGGCGCTGGCTTCCCTGCCGCATCGGCACGAGGTGACCCTGCTCAACACCGTTCCCTCCGCGGCGCGGGAGTTGCTCGGCGTGTCCGGTTTGCCGAGCTCGGTGACCACCGTGTGTTTGGCCGGCGAGCAACTCCGGGGTTCCCTGGTTCGGGCGCTCTATCGGCAAAAGACCGTTCGCCGGGTTTACAACCTCTACGGCCCTTCCGAGGACACCACCTACTCCACCTATGCCGCCGTTGAGAACGTGGATGAAGACCCCAGCATCGGCCGGCCCATCGCCAATACCCAAGCCTATATTTTGGACCCCTTCCTACACCCGGCGCCGGTGGGTGTCCGCGGCGAAGTTTTTCTGGGCGGGAGCGGCCTTGCGCGGGGTTACCAGAGTCGGCCGAGGCTCACCGCAAGCAAATTCCTGCCCGATCCCTTTGCGAACCGGCCCGGTTCCAGGATCTACCGTGGCGGCGATCTGGGCCATTTCCGGGATGATGGGGAAATCGTCTTTCATGGCCGTACGGACCGCCAGGTAAAGCTGCGCGGTTTCCGCATTGAGTTGGGCGAGGTGGAAACCGCCCTGAACCGGCATCCCCATGTGGTGAGCGCCGCGGTAAAACTGTGGCCCGAGGCGCAAGGCAACCATCAGTTAACCGCCTACTTCGTGGGCAAGGCGCCCGAACAGCCCACGCCTCGCGATTTGCGTGAGTTTCTTTCCGAAATCCTACCCTCTTTCATGGCGCCGTCGAGGTGGGTAGAACTCGAGGCTCTGCCGCTCAACGCCAATGGAAAAATCGACTACCAGGCCCTGCCGCTGCCGTCCGCGGAGAGCCGAGATATTTCCGATGCGCCTCGTACGGACACGGAAGCAATGCTGGTCACCCTTTGGTCCCAGGTTCTCGGCCTGGAATCCGTGGGTATCCGAGACAATTTTTTCGAGGTAGGCGGTCACTCCCTGCTCGCCACCCGCCTCACCGCCCGCTTCGCCGCGCCCGGCAAGGGCCTCCTGCGCCACATGAAGTCCTGCAAGACGGAAGGCGCGCGCCTGCGCTGCGCAAACTCAAATTATTCGCTGACCCCTATGGGCTCGTCTGTGGAGTATT
>JBGTRP010000537.1:0-5432 GCA_041940685.1 Acanthopleuribacteraceae bacterium | reverse complement strand
AGACCGCTTTGCTGATCGATCCCAGAAGCGCCACGCAACCGGAACTGCAGCGGGTAGCCGATGTCGTACATCACGAGATCGCCCACATGTGGTTCGGGAATCTGGTGACCATGAAGTGGTGGGACGATCTTTGGTTGAACGAGAGTTTCGCCTCCTATATGGCCTATGTCGCGCTGGAAGCCATCGGCGTGGAGGATGTGTGGGTGACGGCCTCGCGCAGCAAGGAAGGCGCTTTCACCGCGGATCAACGCGTCACCACGCATCCCATTGTCACCGAGATTCCCGATATTCGCGCCGCCTCCAACAACTTCGACGCCATTACCTACAACAAGGGCTTGGCGGTGTTGCGCCAGTTGGATTATTTCCTGGGTGAGAACCGTTTTCGCGACGGACTGCGCCACTATTTCAAAACCCATCAATGGGGCAACACCACGTTGAGCGATTTCATCGGGGCGCTGGGTCACGTGGCGGGCCGGTCGTTGGACGACTGGACGCAAAAGTGGCTGGAAACCGCGGATGTCAATACGATTCGCGTGGAATACCAGGTGCAGGACGGGCGCATAAGCGAAGCGGAACTCCTTCAATCACCAGGTAGCTCCAACGATGTGTTGCGACCGCACGCCATGGACCTGGGCCTATACTATACCGATGCCGATGGAGTGCCGCGCCTGCGCACCAAAATCAAGGTCACCTACGACAAGGCCCGCCAACCCCTGCCCGAGCTCAATGGTCTGGAGGTGCCCGCGATCCTGATGCCCAACGTCAGCGATTACGACTATGTCAAGGTATCGCTGGACAACCATTCCCTGGGCTGGATACGCGAGAACTACGCCTCTATTTCCGATGTGGATACCAAAACCCTAGTGTGGCGGGTGCTTTGGGCCATGGTCCAGGATGGGCAGATGTCGCCCAAACCCTACCTGGAAATGGCCATGGAGCAGATGCGCATCGAGAAGGTGGACGGAACGCTCAGCAGGTTGTCGTCCAATGCCCTGCGGGTTATCGCCAACTACATTCCCGACAAAGAGGAACAACTCCGCTACAACGCGCGCTTCTTCGACCTGGCCAAAACCATGCTGGCCGCCCAGAAGCCCGGCGATGACCTCCAGCAGACCTGGTTTTCCGCACTTGGGAATTCGGCCATGGAGCCCGAGCAACTTCAGGTTCTGGAGCAGATTTTGACCGGGGAGCTTAAATTCGAGGGCTTGCCCATGGACAATCGCCGCAAATGGCAAATGGTCGGGCGGTTGGTAACCTACGGTTATGCCGGCGCGGATGTGTTGATCGATAAGCTGAAAAAAGAGGATAAATCCTCCTACGCCAAGAACTACCTGCTGTACCTATCCTCGCTCAGGCCCACGGTCGAGGCCCGCAAAGCCGCGTGGGAAAAGCTGACCGGCGCCAACGACCACTCGCTTACCGAGCTCAGTTGGATCGCGCGAGGCGTTGCCAGCTCGCCGCGAGAGGATTTGGCGAAACCTTTCATTCATCCCTATTTCGAGTACCTACCGCGCGCCTACGAGGAAAGGGAGTGGGAGTTTGTCAACCGTTTCACGTCCATGCTTTTCCCCAAGCTCGGCTATGAGGAAACCCTGAAACAGGCGCGCGCATTCCTCAAGCGGGATGGCTTGGACGGCACGCTGCGCAACCTGGTGCTGGAGCGGCTGGACGATTTGGAACGCGAAATGAAAATCCGCAAGAACTGGTCGGAGGCCGGCCAGATTTAAGCGTCCTTTTCAAAGCTGGGCCGGGGCGGCATTCCTGAATGCAGCGTCCGGTCCGGCGATTCCACCCAACTGAGCCGCGTTCTGTTTCGCGGTGATACGCGTTTCGGAGGATGGGAAGATGTTATTTTTTTTGTTCCTGAGCTTGAACCCCTGGCTCGCGTTTCAGGACGTTCATGGTAGCGGGGGCGCGGATCGCATCGAGCCCGGTTACGATTACCGTTTGATCTTGGGCGGCGCGGAATTCGACCCGCTTCTGGAGGCGCCGCCGATTCCCGCGGCCTGGCAATCCCCGCCGCGGCCCGATGCGGATTTCCACCTGATCCAGTTTCAAGGGCCCACGCGCGGCTCCTGGCTGGATGCGGTCAAGTCGGAGCAATTAAAAATTGTCCGTTATATCTATCCGTTCACCTACGTGGTTTGGGGCCGGCCCGCCGATCTTTCACGAGCCGAGGCCGGCCATGCTTTTGTTCGCTGGAGCGGACCATTCGAGGCCGCCTATCGGGTGCTGCCGCGCTGGCGATTTCTCTCCGAGACGCCGGTCCCGGTGGCCCTGCTGATCTACAGTGGCGCGGACCTCGACGCCATCCGCGCCGGTCTCCTCAGTCTTGGCGCGGCCGGAATCCGAACGAGACCGATCGATGCCCAATTTGAGGTCTGGGCGCTCGACCTGCCCGGCGACCGGTTCCAGGATGCGGCCAAGATCGCGGGCGTCTACTCGATCCAACCCAAACCCACGGATGGCGGCACCCGCGGAGAGCGCAGCAACCAGGTTAACGTCAATCAGGTGGACATGAACCAGCAGGCCTTTCCCGGTTACCAGACCTGGCTCGCCGGGGTCGGTCTTTCCGGGGCGGGAATCGTGATTGCAAATGTAGACAGCGGGGTGGATCAAAACCACCCGGATCTGGTCAACCGTTTCCTGCCCTGTACGGGCGACACCTGCGGCGGAGGCGCCTCCAGTGGGCACGGAACCCATACCGCGGGGATCATGGCCGCGGACGGCGCATCCGGCGCCCTGGACGGCTTTGGCTTCTTACGGGGCTTGGGCGTTGCGCCAGGCGCTTCCATGGTGGAGCAGGTTTACAACCCCACATTCCTGCAACCGGGCGGCATGCTCACTCTGATGCTGGAAAGTTTCCGCAACGGCGCTCAGCTTTCGGGCAACAGTTGGGGGCCGGCGGGCTCGCCCATGGGTTACGACAACGACACCATGCAGGTGGATATCGGCGTGCGCGACGTGGACCCGGATGTGCCGGGCAACCAACCCTTTTCCTATGTGTTATCGATTATGAACGGATTCGGCGGCTTTCAGTCGCAGGGCACCCCGGACGAGGCCAAAAATATTTTCGGGGTCGGCTCCACCTTCATGCAACTTCCCGATGGAACCCAATTCGAGGATATTAACTCGGTGTCATCGAACTCCGCCCATGGCCCCGCCCTGGACGGACGCCTTTTGCCGCTGATCGTGGCGCCGGGCCGGTTTGTGGATTCTACAGATCCGGGAAGCGGCTATCAGTTCCGTTCGGGAACCAGCATGGCCTCGCCCCATGTTTCCGGCGCGGTGGCGCTGTTCATCGAATACTACCGCGCTTTGACCGCGGACCGCGGGGGCGCGGACCCCAGTCCCGCGCTCATCAAGGCGGCCTTCCTTCCGGTTGCCATCGACCTTGCCGGTCACATGGACGCCGATGGAAAACCGCTCGGGCACCGTTTCGATTCCAAGCAGGGCTGGGGACGCATGGACCTGGAAGCCGTGGTCGACCCCCAAGTGGATGTGTTGTATTTCGACAACCCTCAAATATTTGAAAATACCGGGGAGTCTTGGCAACAAGTCGTCGCCGTGGACGATCCCTCCAAACCCGTCAAGATGATGCTGGTCTGGACCGATGCGCCCGGCCATGGTTTGGGCGGCGCAACGCCAGCCTGGAACAACGATCTCGACCTGGAAGTGACCTACGGCGGAGCGACCTTTCTGGGCAACGCCTTCGGGCCGGATGGGTGGTCCGTGGATGGTGGCGTCGCGGATTTCGCCAACAATACCGAGGGCGTGCTCATCGGGCCCACGGCCTCCGGCTTAATCACCATTGAGGTGAACGCGGTCAACCTCAATTCGGACGGCATTCCCAACAGCGGCGGCGTCACGGATCAGGATTTTTCCCTGGTCTGCTACAACTGCGACAGCGAGCCCTCTTTTCTGGTGTCTCCGAATCAGAATTTAGCCGAGGTCTGCGCCGGCGATGACGCGGTATTTGAGTTGCAAGTGACGCCCACGCTTGATTTTGGGGAGTCCATCAGCCTGAGCGCCGTGGGGCTGCCGGCCGGGCTCAACGCCAACTTCAGCCAAAATCCCCTGCTGCCGCCCGGAATGACCACGCTTACCATCTCCAACACCCAGGACATTGCCGCAGGGAGCTATCCCTTCCAGGTTCAGGCGGTATCCGCAAGTCAAAACAAAAGCCTCGATCTGGAACTGACCCTGTTCTCGGCCTTGCCGGGCGCACCGTCGCTCAGCGCTCCCGCAGATATGGCGCTCAATCAATCGCTGGCGCCCGCATTTGCCTGGAATGCCGCCGCCCAAGCGGGGAGCTACGCCTTCGAACTCTCCAGGGACGCGGGCTTTACGGATCTGGTGTATAGCACGGCGCTCGTGGGGACCATGCTCACCTTGCCGCGCACGCTGGAGGTGGACCGCGAGTATTTCTGGCGCGTCCGCGCCACGAACCCCTGTGGGACCGGACCCATTTCACCGGCCTTCCAATTTCGGACCACGGCCGAACCCCCACTCTTGCTGGTTGATGACGATGACAATCAGCCCGACAGCCGGAGCGCTTACACCGATGTGTTGGACCAACTGGGCCTGACCTACTCGGTCTGGGACACCGCGGGGGGCGTCAATGAGCCCGAGGCCGCGGATATGGCGCCCTATCCATTGGTGATCTGGTTCTCCGGCGGCTCCACGGGCAATCCCCCTCTCGCAGGGCCCGGCATTGACGGAGAAACCGCGCTTGCCGCCTATTTGGATGGTGGCGGCTGTCTGCTGCTTTCCTCGCAAAGTTACCTATTCGATCGGGGCGGCATGGGCGCGGATCTGCCGACGGCCTTCATGTCCGACTACCTGGGCGTTGGCTCGGGCACCTCTGATAGCGGCCAAACCACCATGATGGGCGAGGGTCCGATTTTCGGCGGGGTCGGTTTTCACAACCTGACCTTTCCCTTCGCCAACCGCAGCGATCGTCTTTCGCCCAACGCCAATGGCGCGCTCGCCTTCTCGGGTGACCGCGGCGATGGCGCGGTTCAAAGAGAGGGCCTTACCTACCACGCGGCTTACCTGGGTTTTCCCATGGAGGCTCTGCCCCTGAACGCGCGCATCGACACCCTGCAGGCCATGCTGCAATGGTGTGGCGCCCCGACCGAGGGCGGCTGTACGGAGATGGCCGACCTGCTGGGCAAATACCCGCAATGGCCCGCGGGCCAAACCGTGTTGGATCTGATCCAGTGCCTGAATCTCTTTGAGCAACCCTGATGCGGAGGGCCGGCGCCCGGGGCGCCGGCAGGAATGGTGGCCCGGTGTAGGTGAATAAAAATGTTCTGCTGGCCTTTGCGTCCGGAATCTGGAATCTTGCCTTGAGCTACCGACAAACTTTTTTAGATCTACTGAGCCGTGAAGCTATGCGGCCCCTCCGCATTCACTCAGTGTGAAGCGCT
>JBGTRP010000536.1:0-5440 GCA_041940685.1 Acanthopleuribacteraceae bacterium | reverse complement strand
CGGAAACCGATTTTACGCGCTACCGCGCCGATCCCTCCAGGCCGGATGCGCTCAGCCATGATGGGGTCTGGTGCATTCACGAGGATGAAGTGGGCGCTCTTTGGATCGGCACCGCGGGAGGAGGGCTCAACCGCATGGACCCATCCAGCGGGCGTTTCTCCCATTACCGACAAAAGGATGGCCTGATCGACGATGTTGTTTACGGCATTTTAGGCGACGGAAACGGCCACCTGTGGATGAGCACCAACCGGGGTCTGGCCTGGTTTGATCCCGACACGGTGAGCTTTCGGTCATTTGATATTCGGGACGGATTGCAAAACCATGAGTTCAATGCAGGCGCCTACTTTCAAAGCGCCACCGGAGAAATGTTTTTTGGGGGCATCCGCGGCCTGAATCTGTTTTATCCAGAGGATATCGGCCTCAATCCAACGCCGCCCAATGTGGTGTTAACAGACCTCCTTTTGTTGGGCGTTTCCATCTCCGAGGAACGCCTGCCGGTGGAGTCTCCTCTCGGCGAGGCCAAAACCATCCCCATGGAGGAGACATTGGTTTTGAATCATCGTCAGGACCACTTTTCCATCGAATTCGCGGCGCTTGATTTTTCCAAACCCCAAAAGAACCGCTACGCCTATCAATTGGAGGGGTTCGATACGAACTGGCATCACACCGACGCCGACCGGCGGCTGGCCACTTACACCGGCTTGCCCGCGGGCGCCTACCGCTTTCGGGTGAGGGGCGCAAACGGGGACGGGGTCTGGAACCGGGAAGGAGCCACCCTCGCTATCCGTGTGCTGCCGCCGCCCTGGCGGGCCTGGTGGGCCATCACCCTCTATCTGCTGGGATTCTCCTTACTGACTTGGGGCGGCTTTCAACTTCTGGTGTACCGCAAGCGGCTGGAGTATGAACGATTTCGCAATGCCCACCTCCAGCGAGTCGATCAACTGAAGGACGACTTTTTGCAGCGAGCCTCCCAGGAGTTGCGCGCCCCATTGAACAGTATCTCGGCCCTGGCGGAATCCCTGATGGAGGGGGCAACCGGGCGCCTGGCCAAGCCAACCCAAGACCACCTCGCCATGATCGCCGCCAGCGGACGCCGGCTCGCGGATTTGGTCGATGATATCCTCGATTTATCCAGGCTCGAACAGGATGGGCCGCCATTGCGAAAACGACCGGTCGACCTGCATTCGCTGACGGATGTGGTCCTGAATTTGTCCCTTTTCCTGATCGGCGGAAAGCCTACTGAGTTGATCAACGAAGTGGAGAGGGACCTGCCCCTGGTCGAAGCCGATGAAAACCGACTCAAGCAGATCCTTCATCATTTGATAGCCCATATCCTGGAAACCTCTTTTTCGGGTTCCATTCGAGTGGGCGCATCTCTGGAGGATGATCGTGTCTTGGTCCAGGTTCGCCAATCTAGCCACAGGGCCTCCGGAGGAAGATTCCAGCCGGCTCCCACCCCCTACAAAAAAGACCCGAACCTCCGTGCCGGTGAGCTCGGAAAAACCAACCCCGGCTTGGCGCTTTTGGACCGACTCGTAACGCTTCACGGCGGCCGCCTGAGGATACAGGGCTCGCGGGAAGAGGGCTTGTGCGCCGGTTTTCACCTTCCCACATCCGAGCGGCGCCGGGAACCGACGCCAATCAAGAACCCGCTTCCGGCCGGGGCCACTCATTCCCAAAACCCAGCGGTCAATGGCCGGGACGCCTTCCATGTGCTGGTAGTAGATGATGAGCAAGTGGAACGCCAGGTTTTGGTCAACCTGCTCAGCTTGCAGGGCTACAGAGTCTCGGAATCCGCGGATGGCCCGGAAGCGTTGCAAGCTGTTGAGCAGGATAGCTCGATCGACTTGATTTTACTGGACATCCTCCTTCCGGGCCTTTCAGGATATGAGGTTTGCCGCCAGATTAGAAAGCGTTTTCCCGCACAGGCGCTGCCGATCCTTTTTCTAACGGCAGGAAACCAGCGAGACGATTGGAGCGCCGGTTTCCAGGCGGGCGGCAACGATCATTTGAGCAAACCCGTTCTCCGTGAAGAGCTCTTGGCCCGGGTGGCCTTTCACTTGGAATTCTTGGAAATTCACCGCGCCCTGGATACGAAGGTCGAGGAAAAGACACGCGAGGTTCGCGAGCTCCATGAGTTGAAGAATCAATTTTTCACCAATATCTCTCATGAATTGCGCACCCCACTGACACTCATTTTCGGGCCGCTGAAAGAGCTGCTTGAACATATCGGGACCGCCTCCAAGCGCCGACTCCGACAACAACTCATGCGGGTCATGGCCAACACCAAACAACTCTCCAAACTCATCGACCAATTGTTGGATATTTCCAAACTGGAGGCGGGTGGGATGAGACTGGAGGCCTCCCAGGGGAACATTGCCGCATTCGCGGCCGACCAGATTCGCGCATTCAGTCCCTGGGCGGAAGGCAAACAAGTAGAACTAACGCTTCAATCCGAGCGGGAGAAGGTGTTCGCCAGCTTTGATGCGGACAAGATGGAAAAAATTCTTGGCAACCTGCTCTCCAACGCCCTGAAGTTTACCGACGGCGGGGGTAAAATCCTGATCAAGATACAGGAACGAGGCGCATGGGTCCACATCTCCGTCAGAGATACGGGAAGAGGCATTCCCGCGCGGCTACTTCCCCATGTTTTCAATCGTTTCTATCAAGGCCCGGGGGCCCCGACAAACGGAACATCCAACGGCGGCATCGGGCTCTCTCTCGCTCAGGAGCTCGCGCGGCTGCATGGCGGAGACATCATCGTGAAAAGTGAGCCGGGCTTTGGCAGTGAGTTTACGGTTCTCCTCCCCAGGGGAGAAACCCGGAGGCATGAATCCGCTACCCAATCGCGAAGCAGAACACCAGAGCCCGTAACCCTGAACTCAATCTCGGGTCTCCATTGCAAGGAACCGGAACCTGGCGCGCGGGAGGCCGAAAACGGACGGCAAACCGGCCACGATCCCGAAGCAACGGTCCTTTTGGTTGAGGATCATCCCGATCTACGAGCCTATCTCGTCGAGATCCTGAGGCCCCATTACCGGGTTCTGGAAGCCTCCGACGGCAAGCAGGGTTTGGCGCTCACAACCCGCCACCACCCTGACCTCGTTCTCAGCGATGTCCTGATGCCCGAACTCGATGGCCGTCAACTCTGTCTCGCAATAAAGAAAAATCCACGCACCAGGCACATACCGATCCTATTGCTTACCGTAAAATCCTCAGCCAATCACAAGATTGCCGGTTTCGCTGCCGGGGCCGACGATTATCTCACCAAACCCTTTAATCCCCGTGAACTGCTGGCCCGCGTGCGCGGACTCATCAAATCCAGGCAAATCCTGCGTGCGCGTTTCAGCAAGGAATTTCTTTTACAACCCACCCAAAAGCCGATCTCCTCGGCGGACGCGGAATTCCTCCAAAAAGCCAAGGCTGTCGTGGAGCGAAATTTGGAAGACCCCCGCTTTGATGTGGACAGCTTCGCCGAGGAAGCCGGCGTGAGTATCCGCCATTTCCGCCGCAAGCTCAAGGCCCTATCCGGTCAAACGCCCTCGGCGTTCATTCGGTCCTTCCGCCTGGAATTCGCGGCCCAACTCATTCAGCAAAGGGCCGGTTCGGTAGCCGAGGTTGCCCGGCGGTCCGGATTCCTCACGGTCCGAAACTTCTCCAAATTATTTCGACAACATTTTGGCGTAACCCCCTCCGCATACCCCGGAAGTTCCCATCCAAAAACCGAAAATGACGGACCACCCCAAACATCCGCGGATTCGCCGTAGGCGATTTCGCCTCGGAACATACGCCAAAACGGCCACGCCAGGGGTGCAAAAGGGACGAAACGCATTGGACGCACCAAAAGGGCCGAAATCCGCTGCTTGCATTGGTTAGGCTGGGTTACAAACCTTCGGATTTGGAGACGAGAAAACAAACTCCCATTGGAGTTTGGGTGAAAGAACTCAATCCGTTCGTTTTAATTCGAGACGAGGTTCAAAATCATGAAAAAGTTAAAACTGAATGAGTTGAAGGTAAAAAGCTTCATTACGGATATGGACAAAAACCTCAATTCCGTACGCGGCGGCGATCTGTTTGACCCGGGCAACGGTGGCGGAGGGGGAAGCGCTGTCGGCTGCACGGTGGTCGCTCCGGCCTGCAGCAGTCCCTATAATTGCATTACGGGCCCCTGAAAAAACCACGGCTCAAAGGGACCGGGCAACCCCAAGGCGGCGACCCGGTCCCGCCCTTACCAATTCCCAAGGGTTTGCCTCAGTATTCCTGACCCTGTACGGCCACGCACCAAACAGGCGCGGAAATCATGCGGACGCGGCCAGCGGCTTGTGAATAGAGAATGGAACATGGCTTAACAGCCACTCCTGGAACCAGTACAATGGTGGCTTCTCCACCCTGAGTCCACGCGAAGCTCAGGGGAGGGCCCTTCTCCATCCGGTGGAGAAAACAAGGAGCCAGGTCCTTTTATGTTTCATTCCGGAAAGCCGAGGCAAGTTCAGGCCAACGTCCCCTTTTTCAAACAACTGCGGGGCGTCTTTCGTTACAGTGGCCGCGCGGTCGGCCTCGTGTGGACCACGAGTCGCGGCCTGACACTGTGGCTGGTGATTCTAACCCTGGTTGCCGGCGTCCTACCCGCGTTGATTGCCTACGTGGGCAAGTTGATCGTGGATGGCGTGGTTCTGGCCGTTGGCTCCGGTTCGCCGGAGGACCTGAGGCGCGTCCTGTGGTTCGTGGCCTTGGAGGCCGGCGTCGTCATCGTGCTGGGAGCCGCCCAACGCGGCTTGGGTGTCTGCCAGTCTCTGTTGCGCGCGCTTCTCGGGCAGCGCGTCAATGTCATGATCCTCGAAAAAGCCTTGACCCTGGGCCTTCCCCAGTTCGAGGACTCCGAACTATACGACCGCCTCACGCAGGCGCGGCGCGAAGCCTCGATTCGGCCCTTGAGCCTGGTCAACCGTACCTTCTCCCTGGTGCAAAACGCGATTTCCATCCTCACCTACGGCGGTTTGCTGCTTCAGTTCTCGGGATGGGCGGTGCTGGTGCTGGCGCTCGCGGGATTGCCGGCCTTCATCGCGGAAACCCGTTTTTCGGGCGAAGCCTTTCGTTTGTTCAAATGGCAATCGCCGGAAACCCGCAAGCGAGCCTATCTGGAAGTGGTCATGGCGCGGGAGGACTATGTCAAGGAGGTACAGCTCTTTCAATTGGGGCCTCTCCTCCTGCAACGCTTCCGCGACATCTTTGAAAAACTTTTCCGCCAGGACCGCAACCTCACCTTGCGGCGGGGTTTCTGGGGCTACATTTTGGGTCTTCTGAGCACCGCGGCCTTCTACGGGGCCTATGCCTGGATCGCCTTTTCCGCGGCCAAAGGCGAGATCTCCCTTGGGGAAATGACCATGTATCTCATGGTTTTCCGCCAGGGGCAGTCGGCATTTACCGCCAGCATGAGCGC
>JBGTRP010000535.1:0-5443 GCA_041940685.1 Acanthopleuribacteraceae bacterium | reverse complement strand
GAAGCCGAACGTGATGGCCGGGCTCCTCGTGGGCGGCATGCTGCCCTACCTGTTCTCCGCGCTCGCGATGAAGGCCGTCGGCCGGGCGGCGTTCCAGATGATCGAGGAAGTGCGCCGCCAGTTCCGCGAAATCCCGGGCCTGCTGAAGGGCGAGGCCAAGGCCGAATACGCCCGTTGCGTGGATATCTCCACCGCCGCGGCCATTCGCCAAATGATTCTGCCCGGCCTGGTCGCGGTTTTGGCTCCCGTTTTGGTCGGTTTCCTGGGCAGCCCGGAAATGCTCGGCGGCCTGCTCGCGGGCGCCACGGTTTCCGGCGTGTTGATGGCCATCTTCATGTCCAATACGGGCGGCGCCTGGGATAACGCCAAAAAGCAAATCGAGGAAGAACCCAAAAACAAAAACGACCAAGGCGAGCAGGTTTCGGGCAAAGGCTCGGAAAAGCACAAGGCCGCCGTCATCGGCGATACCGTGGGCGATCCGTTCAAGGATACCGCCGGTCCCTCGCTGAACATCCTCATTAAACTGATGTCGGTTGTCGCGGTTGTCATTGCACCCCTTTTGGTGTAGAATGATCCGGTTTGTCATGGGCGAGCCCTCGTGGCTCGTCCTTTTCGTCTATAGACAACTCTTTTGCCGGGGTTGTGTGCCCGAATTACTCGAGGAGGCTCTTGAACCATCATGAGAAGTTATGAATCCGTTTTTATTACGGCCCCCACGGTGGGCCCCGATGCTTACGACAAGCTGGTGGGAACCTTCGAGGAGGTCATCGCCCAAAACGGAGGCGATTTGTTGAATACCAACAAGTGGGGCCGTCGGACGCTAGCCTATGAAGTGAAACGTTTCAAAGAAGGAATCTACACCATTTTCGAGTTCGATGGCTCCGGCGAATTGGTCAAAGAGCTGGAAAGGCGCTACAAGCTAAACGATTCCGTTATCAAGTTCATGACCGTCAAAACAGAGCGCAAGAAAAAGCTCGAGAACAAGGGTTCGGCCAAACGCAAGGCCAAACAAGATCAAAAGGCCAAGCGCAAGGCGGCCAAGTCGGGCGCCCAAGATTAACGCGGAGAGAATAGAATGACCGAGAATAAGCAGACTGAAGAGAAAACCGAGGCCAAATCCAACCCGGCCGGCCCAGCCAAGCCCGCGGAGGGCGAGGCGAAAACGACCGCGCCCCGCGGCGGCTCCGACGACCGTCCACGCGGTCCCAGGCCCGCCCATGGCGGTCCCGGACGAGGCGGCCCCAGACCGGGAGGTCGTCCGGACCGGAAGCCTCGCCGGCGCTTTTATTTCCGCAAGCGTAAGTTTTGTAAGTTCAAAGCGGAAAAAATCGATTATATCGATTATAAAAATGTCGACTTGCTCAAGAATTTCCTGCCGGAACGGGGGAAAATCGCCTCCCGCAGGCAGACCGGCACCAGCGCCAAGTTCCAGCGGATGCTCGCCAAGGCCATCAAGCGCGCGCGCCAAATCGCGTTGTTGCCCTATTCCCGCGACTGATCTTCTCCGCCGCCGACCCGCCGGTGCCTCGCCACCGGCGGCTGGGGCCGCTTGGGGATCGTGGTTATTGCGCGACGCTGTTGTCGCGCGATTCGGCCGCTTGGAATTCCCGGAGGGTGACAGCCATGACCGATCAGAACGAAATTGTGCTTTCCGAAGAGGATCCCCAACTTTATTTGGCGCCCGAGACCCTGCGCAACTGCGCCTTGGCGTGGTTGATCCCGGGCGCGGGTTATTGGCTGACCGGAAGAAAGAAGGTTGCTCTGATCGTGGCGGCCTGCCTTTTTGCCGGTTACTTTCTGGGCGTGCTCAACGGCGGGGACATTTTCCCCATGTCCGGCGAAGGTAAGATCCGCTCCATCGGCGCCATTTGCCAGTTGGGTTTTGGCGTGCCACACCTGTTGCTGCGGCTCTTTATGGAGCGGGGCACCCCGCTCACAACCACCTATGATTACGGAACCAGTTACTTTTTGATCGTGGGCATGCTCAATTGGCTGATGGTTCTGGATACTTTCGACATTTCGGTGAAGCGGAAATGAGTCAATTGGTGATCTACAAGGGAATCGTCGTTCAGCCGGTGGAAGGGTCCAGCGGTAAAATTCGCATCCAAACCACGAACCCGGGCGACGCCAACAAGGCAGGGATTCCCTTCAAGGACATGGTCGATGGCGCCGCGGTTTTTGAAACCTGGGTCGCCGAGGACCAGTTGGTGCCGGTAGATCCCTGACCCCGCCGGGTGCGCCATTCTCTTTGCGGCGCAAGGTCGCAACGCCCTACGCCAACGCGGGAGGAAATTTTGTCCAAACGGGTAACCATCATCGGGGCGGGCTTGGCCGGCGCCGAGGCGGCCAGCCAGCTTTCTAAGCGAGGCGTCAAGGTGCGCCTGTTCGAAATGCGGCCCCGTATCGCCACGCCCGTTCACAAGAGCGATGGTCTGGCCGAGCTGGTGTGCAGCAACTCTTTTCGCTCCGACGATCCTTTCCATCCGGTCGGCCTGCTCAAGCGGGAAATGGCGGCCTGGGACTCGTTGATCATTCGCGAGGCTCGCCGAAACGCCCTGCCCGCGGGCTCTGCTCTGGCCGTGGACCGCGAATCCTTCAGTCAAGCGATTACGGGCTACATCGAGCGCGATCCCAATATCGAGCTGGTGCGCGAGGAGGTAGGCGAGATTCCCGAGGGCCCCGTGATCCTGGCTTCCGGCCCGCTCTGCTCGCCGCGGCTCTCAGAGAGCCTGTACGACTTTTTGGGCGATGAAGCGCTCTATTTCTACGATGCCATCGCGCCCGTGGTCGAGTACGATTCCCTTGACCACGAGGTTCTTTTTTTCCAGTCCCGGTATGGGAAGGGCGGGGGAGAGGATTACCTCAATATTCCCTTGGACGAGGAGACCTACATTCGTTTTCACCGTGAAATTCTGGCCGCGGAGCGGGTGATCGCCAAACCTCACGAAAAAATGATCTATTTCGAGGCCTGCCTGCCCGTGGAGGTCATGGCGGAGCGTGGCGTGGACACCTTGCGATTCGGGCCCATGAAGCCGGTGGGGTTGACCGACCCCCGTGATGGGAAACAGCCCTACGCGGTGATTCAGTTACGCCAGGATAACTTCGCCAAGTCGCTGTGGAACATGGTGGGTTTTCAGACTCAGTTGAAGTGGGGCGATCAGCATCGCATTTTCCGGGCGTTGCCCGGGATGCGCCGCGCACGCTTCGTGCGCTACGGCATGATCCACCGCAATACCTACGTCAACAGCTCCAAACACCTGCTGCCCAGCCTCCAAATGCGGAAGCGAGGCGATCTGCTGCTCGCGGGCCAGATCAGCGGCGTAGAGGGTTACGTGGAATCCGCCGCCTCGGGCCTGATGGCTGCGATTCAGATGGCGCGCCTGGTCCATGGCAAGCGGCCGGTTCCCTTTCCGCCCACCACCGCGATGGGCGCCCTGGCTCACTATGTCTCTTTTCCCGGTCATAAGAATTTCCAACCCACCAACATCAACTTCGGCATTCTGGCGCCCCTGGAGACCAGGCGCCGCATGCGCAGGCGCGAAAAACGGCAGGCTTACGCCGTCCGCGCGGTTCGGGAAATGAAGGCCTTCGCCAAGGATCTGGGCGAGCCCTTGTTGCCTGAAATGGACGCCATTGCCGTGTGAGGGAAATGGGGGTCTTCGTCACCGGCTTCTCCCGCGTCCTAAGGATAGGGAGGCGCCCATGACGAGCGCCGCGATTCGTTGAGCCGCGCGGTTGAGCGGCCGCCCGCAATAGGCTAAAATGATCGACACTTTGAGGAAGCTTGTATGAACCAGCCCAACCAGCCACAACCCCAACATCCGACCGCCCGCCCCAAACGCCGGAGCGCGTGCCTTCCCTTTCTGCTGATTGGTTTTTTCGTCGTGATTTTGGTGACCTTGGCCAGCCTGGCCATGATCGTGCTGACGATGCGTTCCTCAAAACCCGTTTCCGTCACGCGCAATAGTGTGCTGCGCGTCCGCCTGAGTGGCCTGATCAAGGAATACACGCCGCCCTCGCCCTTCGAATTCTTGTTGGAGTCAAGGCCGCTTGAATTGCACGATTACATGCACATGATCCGCCGCGCCAAGCGGGATTCGAAATTTGTGGGCGTCTGGCTGGAGATTGGCAACACCAATTTGGGATGGGCCCAGGTGGAGGCCTTGCGCCAATCTCTCGAAGAGCTCAAGGAGGCGGGCAAGTGGATCATTGCCTCCGGCGAAATATGGCAGGAGCGCGAGTATTTTCTCGCCAGCGTGGCCGACGAAATCTACATGGCCCCGGAATCCATGATTCTGCTCGATGGCCTGATGTCGCGCACCACCTACTACGGCGATCTGTTGAAAAAATACGGGGTCGGCGTTCACGTGGAGGCCATCGGCGAATACAAATCCTTTGGCGAGCCTTATCAAAACAACCGCATGTCGGAAGCGCACAGGGAATCCACGGGCGCGTTGTTGGGCTCCATCGAGGCTCGTTTCCTGGAAGCCGTGCAATCCGGCCGCAATATCGAGTTGGAAGCGCTGCGCGCCATGATCGATAATGCGGTATACGAACCCCAAAAGGCGGTCCAACTGGGTTTGCTGGACGGCGCCCGCTATGACGATGAAATTCGAGATCTGATCGCCGAGCGGTTGAGCACGCCGGTGAGCCGGCTCCGTTTCGTGGATGGGAGTCGGCTGGTCGCGCCGCGAAGGGGGGGCGGTTTCTCCGGAGATCAGATCGCGGTGATCTACGCCCTGGGCGCCATACAGTCCGGGGATGGGGTTCCGGGCCTATTCGGCGACAGCGTGATTGGCTCCGACGCCTTTCTGCAAGACCTGAAGGAAGCTCGCGAGAATCCCAATGTAAAGGCGATCGTGATTCGCATCGATTCCCCCGGCGGGTCGGCCCTGGCCAGCGACATCATGTGGCGTGAAATCCAGCGCACCTCGGAACTGGGAATTCCCGTGATCGCCTCCATGGGAACGGTCGCGGCCTCCGGCGGCTATTACATGGCCATGGCCTGTGACGAGATTCTGGCCATGCCCACCACCATCACCGGATCGATCGGCGTGGTGACCATGCGTTTGGATCTGGAGGGCTTCTATGAAAAGTTTTTGGTGAACGTGGGTGTGGTCAAAACCGCTCCCAGCGCCGACTTTTTCGATCCACACCGTCCCTTGACCCAGGAAGAGAAGGAAGGGCTCCATCAACGGACCGCGGCAACCTACAAGTCCTTTGTTGGGAAGGCGGCCGAATCCCGCGGCCTGAGTTACGAGGATATGGAGTCCTGGGCCCGCGGCCGGGTTTGGAGCGGTGCGGATGCGTTGGAGCATCGCCTGATCGATGGTTACGGCAACCTCGATTCCGCGATTCAAAGGGCCGCTGAAAAAGCCGAGATTACCGATTACCACGTGGTTCCTTACCCGCGTGAGGAAGATTATTGGGAAATGCTTCAGCA
>JBGTRP010000534.1:0-5444 GCA_041940685.1 Acanthopleuribacteraceae bacterium | reverse complement strand
CGGCCCAGGCGCGGTAATCGCGATAGGGCGGTGTCCCCAGGGGTGTGAACAGGTTGAGGTCCAGGTGGTCGTGGGAGTTGATCAGGCCGGGAAAAACCAGCGCGTCCCCCGGCATTTCAAACACGGGTTCCTGGGTCTGCCTCTCCCCGGATTCCGGCACGCCATGGAGAGCAGCGATGCGCCCCTCCCGCACCACCAGGTTATGCGCCTGGCCGTCACCGCCAACCGCGACTACCCCCGATAGAATCACGCGGGTTTCTCCGCCAAGAGCGCATAATGGACCGGAATTCCCAAAAATGCGCGGTACGTATCCAAGCGCCCGTCCGGATACCATTCCGCCATGCTCTCTTCCACCGCTTGTTCGCGCAATATCCGCACGCGCAGGCCCAAATGGGAGAGCGTTCGCCTTAGTTCGGGCAAGGGATGGGCGAAGTTGCGCACGCGCAGGACTCGGTTCCCGAAACAAAAGGAGCGTTCCGCACCGCGCGCCAGCGCTTCCGGATGGAACTCGGTGAGCAGCAGGCAACCGCCCGGAACCAAAACCCGGCACCAGTCCGCCAGCACCGCCTCGGGCTCGTCAATATGACCAATGGTCAGAGTGGAGATCACCACGTCGATGGAGGCATCGGGCAGGAAAGGAACGCGCGCATCCTTGACCAGGCGGGTGTCCGCACCAGGAAATTTGGCTTTCAGCCGCGCCAGCATCGCCGGAGAGAGATCACAACCCAGAAGCGACACGGGGCCGAGGCTTTGAAAAAAAGGCCAGTGGCGGCCCGTGCCGCAACCCATGTCCAAAAGGCGCTTGTCCTTCAACTCCGCCTCATGGGCCAGTTCCACCACGGCTTCCTCATCGATGCGGAACATCAGGTTATCGGGCTGCTCGTCATAGGTCGCGGCCCAAAGTCGGTAGGCCCTCGATGCGGATAAGCGACCCCGGCTGAAAAAGGCCCCAAGTTGGCGAAATAACTTCATGCCCGCCGTCGATACGCAACGGATTTTCTTCCCGGACGGAAACCATCACATCCCATGGGGCGTTTCGGTCTCCGAATCGATGGTAATCCGGGTCGAGGCTCGATTATATCGGCCTCCCGCGCGGGCTTCAACCTCCGCCACCGGGATGATAGAAAACCTTGGGCTCGATGAATGGTTACTGGCCGCCGCAAACTTGACTTTTGGCAAAATCGGGCAAGGTCTCCATGGCGGCTCTATTCTCCAGTTCCTGGAGTGATGCTTTTATTATCCCAATGACCTCGTTTCCAATTTGTCGCCTGCTGGCATTTAACGGAGTTCCAGCTCTTCTGTTTTGAGTTTTTTAAAAGCGCCCATATCAGCGTTGGGCGGAAATCAAATAGTAGCCATAGGTCCGGCGGGCCAATCCAACAACCATACCAAGCGTGGGCGCCAGCACATTGTCCCAACGCTTTTTTGTCATCTTCTGTTTGGAAAACAGCAGTTCGCGCCACAGGAAGCGAGCGGTTACCAGGGGAACATGTAGCACGGATGGCGCAATGTTCCAGGAGATCTCCTCCACTTGAATGTTTCGGAAGCCAAGCTCCCGCAAACAGGCCTGGAAGGGTTGAAGGCCGGCAAAGGTATCCAGCGACCAGCAGCGGCTAATTGTGCGGAGGCAATAGGCCAATAGTGGGTTTAATTTACGATCATGTTTCAAAAAACCATCGGCAACCACCAGACGGCCGCCCGGTTTCAGCACACGCCATGTTTCTCGCAACAGAGGCTCTTTGGAGAGACCCTCGGCATAACAGGCGCTTTCCAGGGCATAGGCCCCTTCAAAGGATTGGGAAGGGAATTGAGTGGCACGGTAATCCGCGCGCACAAAATGTACACGCTCCTCAAGCCCGGCCTCGCGGGTGAGTTTGCGGGCGCTTTCGATTTGCCAAGGTACGATCGAAATTCCCGTGACCCGCGCCTCGGGAAAACGCCGAGCCGCCACGCGCGCTGTTGCGCCCAAGCCACAACCCATATCCAAAAGATGTGGCGCCGCTTCATTTGAAAGCGCAAGGCGATCCAGAATTTCAAGGTTCATGCGCTCCAACATGGGCTCCAGGCGAAAAGGGTTCATACCCCTGCGGAAAAATCCGAAATGCATGTTAAAGCCTTTGCTCCAGGCCGCGTAATCGGGGCCTGCCTCGGAGTAGTAGCGGATTAACTCCTTTAGATACTGTTCGGCATCCAGAGAGGATTCCTCGGAGGAGGGATCGGGTTGGGGCAAAGTTGTGGTCATGGAAAAAATCCCTAGCGGGCAATAAACCAAAGGTGAGCTTTCGACAATAGCGGCTTTGCGGGACACGAAAACCGCGAACGCATATCGAGGGAAAAAAATCCCATCCCAGGGGCGCCGTGATTATCATGACCGAACCAGGATAAAAGCGCCACATCATTTCCTATTTTGGGAAGTGGTATCTACCGAATCAAATACGTACGTTGCATTAGTAGTTGCGGCTTCACATTTTGGCCCTTTGCAACCTGGCCGGAATAAGTCCCTTGGATCTGCTGCCATGGGAATGTTCGATGCTTCAGAGGAAAAAATTTCAGCCATTGCCGCCATGGTGCGAGACCAGCCATGAGACGGTCAGGCTGTTTCGCCTTCGGCCAAGGAACCGCCCTAAACCGCCGGACCTCCCCGCTTTAAAGGGGAATGTCTCCTCCAAACTCGCCCAGCTCATTCATAAAATTTCAACTCATATTTGATTCTAAATTTTCCTATTGACTGCAAAAACTCGAAATTATTAAAATAATACAGACATAAATTTATCGCCATGAGATGCAGGAGGTTCCGCGCCATGAGAAAGAAGCTTTTCATTTTTGCCGTGGCTTTCTTTATTTTGAGCGGCCTGATCACCACGGTGGCCTGGGCTTGTGGAGACAAGTGCCATACCAAATGCGCCAACGCCTTTCCCTCGGAATGGCGGCTGTACCAGGCCTGTATGGTAGGTTGTTGCCCACCCGATCTGTAGGCTGCCGGCTAAACTTTTACCCTCTGACTCGTTTTTCCGCATCATGGAAAGGGAGCGCTGATGTACACCGCCTTGGTCTTATCCCTTTTGGCGGCTGGTGAATTCTCTTTAAGCCTGGACGATCTCGGCTTTTATGAGCGCCTGCAATTTTATCGGGCCCAAGACCGCTACATCATCATCGCCAGAAATGAGGCCGGCATCGGACTTTCCAATCTCGACGGCAATTTGTTGCGGCGCTACCAAAAGCCAGGGCAGGGACCGCTGGAGCTTCAGTTTCCGTTTTTGCTGGGCTGGGACGAGAAGCAAATTCTCGTCGCTTCCAATGGCAGAAACCTGGTGTCTTTCGATTTCGGTTTGGAACCCAAAGCCAATCCTTTGCCTTTTTTACCCGCCTCTATCGCGTCGAAAACGGCTTATTGCGGGCTCCAGAGTGGGCCGGATACCTTCCTTGTCATGCTCAGCGGATTGTCCTCGGCCGAGTTTTTGCTGCATGAATTGAAATTAGACGGCCATTCCTGGCGGCAAAAGGCCGCCTACTTCAAGCAGCGGGACCCGCATACCACCCAGATGGAAGCCAAGAGCCGCAACTTCCGTATCAACCCACACGCGGGTAGGTTTTTCAAGACCCGATTTGTGGCCGATGATTCCTACGAGGTGAGCGTACATTTGCAACCGGACAAACAGGGCGAGGACGGTGAAACGGTCCAGGTATTGCAAGCTTCCACCGAGGATTTTCCCAGGCAGGCGCCCTGGTACCGGGCCACCTTATCCGATTCCATGAAAACCCCCGGCGGCTATGCGGTCATTTTTTGGGCAAGGCCCGAGGGCGAAAAGGAGCCCATCCCGTTCGCGGATAGCTTCGAGGAAAATGGCGCTTATTCCCGTCGGGTCCGCCTGGAGTCGGGCCCCATCCCCTGTGTCAATTGCGAGGCCATCTGGATATTAAGCGAGGGTGTTGACGGGGAAGCGTACCGTCCCTGGAAGGTTGCAGCGATCATCAATTGAGCATTTCTATTTTTTGCCAAGCAAGATGATCCGGCCTCTCGGCCACGGGAAAAGGTGCGAAAATCGGATAGAGAGCGCCGGGCCCGCGGGCTTCCGACAGCCGTTTCCCTGTTCCGCCTGATCGCTCCGATAGACCTGATTTTCCCCACAAACTCGCGCCTGCCCTATTTCGTTTTTGCTCGGTTCGTGTTACATCTTGAATAGTGGTTTCCTCGACCCGCGGCGGCCGGGGAAAGGTGGGGGTATGAGCCAGGAAATATACGAGGGCGGTTGCCTCTGCGGCGCGGTACGCTATCGCGCGAGCGGCACGCCCTTTGACGTGGTCCACTGTCATTGCGGGCTCTGCCGCAAGGCGTCGGGCGCTCCCTTCGTCAGTTGGGCCTCTTTTGAAACCAAACATGTGTCCTACCCGCATGAGCAGCCGGCAAGTTTTGTTTCCTCGCCCCAGGCGCGCCGCTTTTTTTGCGCCAAATGCGGTACCCAACTCGGCTTTCAATACAAGGAGAAGCCCGAGGTCTTGGATCTCACCATCGCCAGTATGGACGAACCCGCCCGCTTCGATCCCAAGAGCCATATCTGGACCTCCAACCGCCTGCCATGGATCCGAACAGACGACGGACTACCATGTTATCCGCGCTCCCATCACTAGCCGCCCTGGCGATCTGACTTAAGGAAACCAACCATGTTGACGATGCTTTTTGCCCTGTTCATGCTGGGTACTCCCCAAAGACCGATGTCGGAGATGTTCGGCGATTGTGAGAATTACGCCTTGGACCTGAGCGCGGAATTCAAGCAATGGGAGCGCCAACCGCAAAAGCTTGCCGCGGAAACCAAGCCAACAGGAAAAGCCCACCTCATGCTGAACGTGGTGACGTCCCTCGCCCTGCCGCTCATGAAAAAGGTTCGCTTCCCCGCGCCGCCGGCCGCGGGCAGACGGGGATTTGTCGGCGTCCACGGCGGGATGGTCAAACTGCGCGTTCCAGAAAAAGGAAGCTACCGCGTTTGTTTGGGCGCCAAGGTGTGGGTGGACGTGGTCCCGGCCGACGGAACGCCGCTCAAGACAAAGGGCTTCGAGATGCAAACCGAATGCGACCAAATCTTCAAGGTGGTGCGTTACGAGCTCGAGGCGGATACCGATTACTGGCTGCAAATCGCCTATGGCCCCGAGGACAGCTTGAAGGTTTTGCTTTCAAGGGAACCCTAACCAGGCAGGCGTTGACCTGCCGCAAGCGCCAAGACTCGTGCTTGTGACTTGCCGCTTGATTTCAGATGCTAAAGTTTAGCCAGAAGATTAGGTTGTCGCACTATGTACTTGGATGGCTCTTTAGTCAGTTCCGCAAAGATGTTTTATCCTTCAATTGTTTTGCCAAACTTTCATGGGCAAAATCATTCTTAGCCACCATCAATAGACCACTCGTATCCTTGTCGATCCGATGAACGATCCCAGGACGCACCACGTCATTG
>JBGTRP010000533.1:0-5452 GCA_041940685.1 Acanthopleuribacteraceae bacterium | reverse complement strand
CGCCGACCTTTTGCGGCTCCTCCACAACCAGGCAATCAGCAAGGCGACCCTGCCGTCATCGGTACTTTCCGCGCTCCCCGATTCCCCACTGCCCGGTCTCCACACCCTTGTCACCGCCGGAGAGGCTTGCCCGCCAGAGATCATTTCCAGATGGAGCCCAGGCCGCAGGTTCATCAATGCCTACGGCCCCACGGAAAACACCGTTTGCGCATCGGTAAAGCGATGCGGGCTCGCGGACAGGTCCGTCACCATTGGACGGCCCATCGCCAATAACGAGCTCTACCTGCTCGATGGAGGGGCTCATCCCCTGCCGCTTGGCGTCGCGGGCGAGCTGCTGCTCGGCGGACGAAGCCTTGCGCGCGGCTATCTGAAACGCCCGAGCCTCAGCGCGGAAAAATTCATTCCGCATCCCTGTTCGCAAACGCCGGGGGAACGGCTCTACCGCAGCGGCGACCGGGCGCGGTTCCTGGCTGGCGGAGAGGTGGAATTCCTCGGCCGCATCGACCAGCAGGTGAAATTGCGCGGCTTTCGCATCGAACCGGGCGAAATCGAGGCCGCGCTTTCGAGTCACCCCGGCGTGGCGCAAGCCCTGGTAGTGGTTCGCGGCAGTGAGGCACGCCAACGGCTGGTCGGCTATCTGGTGGCCCAAGAACAGCCCGCGCGCTCCAAAGGCGATCTGATTGCCGAATTGCGCGAGCGCCTCGCCCGGCGCCTGCCGGATTTCATGCGGCCCTCCGCCCTAGTTCCTCTGGATTCCTTTCCCCTTACGCCCAACGGAAAAATCGATCGCGAGGCCCTGCCCGAACCGGAAATAGAGGGCTCCGAACAAGACCGTACAGGCGCAAGCACGCCCGAACAGGAACTGCTCCTGGGAATTTGGCAATACCTGCTGGGCGCCGACCATTTGGGCATTCACGACGATTTTTTCCAACTAGGCGGCCATTCGCTCCTAGCCACCCAGGCGGTATCCCGTATCCGAGACGCTTTTCAAACCGAGATCCCGCTAAAACTGTTCTTCGAGGAACCTACCATCGCCGGCTTGGCTCGCCACCTGGTTCGGTTACGGGAAGAATCCAGCCGGCCCCGAGCGCCGAAATTGGAACCGCTCCCAAGAACCTCCCGTTTGCCGCTATCCTTTGCCCAGCAACGCCTTTGGTTTATCGACCAACTCGATCCAGGCAACGCGGCATACAATATTCCCCTGACCCTCCATCTGGACGGGGGACTGGCCGCCTCCGCCTGGGCCAAGGCCCTGAATCAGTTGGCCGAACGACATGAAACCCTGCGGACCCGCTTTCCCGATTCCGAGGGGAAACCCTCTCAAATCATCGAACCGCCAGGAAGCTTTCCCGTTCACCTGGTCGACCTTTCCGGTTTGGCGAAGAGCGCGCGCGCCGGTCTTTCCCTAGCGATCGCGGACCAAGAGGCATGCAGGCCCTTCGATCTGGCAGAAGGGCCCTTGGCCCGTTGCATTCTGATTCGGGAAAGAACACGTCATCACCTGGCCATGGTGAATTGCCATCACATCGTTTCGGACGGCTGGTCGATCGGCATACTTTTGGGTGAGTTGACCCAAACCTACGAGGCGCTGCTCATGGGTAATCGGCCCCGCCTGGCGTCCTTGCCGGTGCAGTATGCGGACTTCGCGGTTTGGCAGCGCCGCTGGTTGCGGGGAGAGGAACTCGAACGGCAATTGGACTTTTGGCGCAAAACCCTGGAGGCCAGACCGGAATACATCAGCCTGGCTACCGACCGCCCGCGCCCCCGACAACAGAGTTTTCGCGGCCAATCACGGGGCTTCTCCATTCCCGCGGAAACCGTGGCCGGCCTGCGCAGGATGAGCGGCGAAACAGGGGCGACCCTATTCATGGCCACACTGGCGGCCTTCGAGTTGTTGCTCGGCCGCTACGCGGGTCAGGAAGATATCTTGGTAGGCACCCCAATTGCCAACCGGAACCGGAAGGAGACCGAGGGCCTGCTCGGTTTCTTCGCCAATACCCTCGTGTTGAGAGGAGATCTTTCCGGCAACCCCAGCTTCACGGAACTCGTGGGTCGAATTCGGGAAATCACCCTCGCCGCCTACAGTCACCAGGATCTACCCTTCGAAAAATTGGTGGAAGCCATACAACCGGATCGCGACATGAGCAGAAACCCCCTGTTCCAGGTGATGTTCGTCTACCACAACGAACCGCCCCGGCACCCGGGCCGGGGGCTCTTGCAATGGCGACCCATGGAAATCAGCCAAACCACCTCCCATTTCGACCTGACCCTCAGTTTGGCGGAGACGAACAAGAACGAGAGCGGACCCGGTGGGTTGAACGGCAGCATTCAATTCAATTGCGATCTCTTTGATGAGCGGACCATCGAGGGTTATGCCCGCCACTTCGCCAGCCTATTGGAAAACGTGGCGGCCATGCCGCAAGCCCGCGTGGAAGATATCCCTTTTATCGGCGAGGAGGAACGGCAGAAACTGTTGGTTGGCTGGAACCGCACCCAAGCCGATTACAGCGCCCATCCGCCCGTACATGTTTGGTTGGAAAATATGGCTTCGCATAAGCCGGACGCAGTAGCGTTGGTGCAGGACGTCGCGGCGGATCCATTCGCGAACCAAGGCGGCCAAGGGCAATCGATGCGTCTTCCCCACCTGGATTACCAAGGGCTCAAGCGGTTGGCCCGCGCGGCTGCCGAGGCGTTGCGAGCCGCGGGTGTGGGCCGCGAGAGCCTGGTAGGCCTGTACATGGAGCGATCCATGGCGATGGTGGCCGGGATGTTCGGCGTTTTGGAAGCCGGGGCCGCTTATGTGCCGCTGGACCCCGAGCTGCCCCGCCAACGCCTGAAACACATGGCCGACGACAGTGGCCTGGCCGCGGTGATGACATCCGGAAAAATCGAAAACTCGCCCTTCCCGAACCTTCCCGAGATCAGGATATCCCCCCAATTGCTGGAAGCATCCGACCAGTCTCCCTCGCCGCGAGCGCCGAAAGATATCCATCCGGAACAGGCGGTCTACGCGATCTACACCTCGGGCTCCACCGGCCTTCCCAAGGGCGCCATCCTTCCCCATCGGGCCCTGTTCAACCATATGTGTTGGCTCCAGGAGGCATTTCCTTTCCATGAGAACGACCGCCTGTTACAAAAAACGCCCTTTGTTTTCGATGCATCGGTTTGGGAGTTCTTCGCGCCCGTGTTCGCCGGCGCATGCCTGGTCCTGGCGCGGCCGGATGGCCACCGCGACACCGCCTATCTCAGCCAGACAATGCGGGCCCAGCGCATCACCATTCTCCAAGTGGTGCCCACCCTGCTTCGGGAGCTGCTGGCGGAACCCGGTTTCGCCGACCCATCGCCACTGCGCCGCCTTTTCAGTGGCGGAGAAACCCTGGCCCAGGACCTGCAAGCCTCCTTCCACCAAAGCTTTGCCGCGGAATTGATCAACTTTTACGGACCCACCGAGGCCTGCATCGATACCAGTTTCTGGTTGAGCCGGCCTCGGGCCGCCGTGACCATCGGCCGGCCCATCGCAAACCAGCGTCTCTATATCTTGAATCGGAGGCTCGCGCCGGTGGCGGTGGGCATGCCCGGCGAATTGTTTATCGGCGGCGTGGGCCTGGCGCGCGGCTACCAAAACCGGCCGCGCCTGAGCGCAACCCTGTTCATTCCCGATCCATTCGGCCCCGAGCCCGGTGGCCGCCTGTATCGCGGGGGCGATTTGGCGCGTTTTACCGCGGAAGGCGAGATCGTTTTTTCGGGCCGCATCGGAGGTCAGCTCAAGTTACGCGGCAACCGAATCGAGCCGGGAGAAATCGAAGCGGCTCTCAGGGACCTGGCGACGGTTCGCCAGGCCGTGGTGCTGCCGCATGTGGACGGACGCGGTGAAACCCGGTTGGCGGCCTATCTCGTTTCCAGTAAAAAATCCTCTTGCCTTTCCGATCCGGAGCTTCACCAGCAACTGGCCAAGCGGTTACCCGATTACATGATACCCGCCGCCTTTCTCTGGCTGGAGCATTTGCCCCTGACGGTCAGCGGTAAAATCGACCGCGGAAAGCTGCCAAAACCGCAATGGTCGCCCGAGGAAGCGGGCCGCGACCAGCCGCCGAGAACCGCGCTGGAGATGCAGATCGCGGACTTGTGGCGCGAGGTTCTTTCCCTAAGCCGAATCGGGATCCATGAGAGTTTCTTCCGGGTGGGGGGACATTCATTGCTAGCCACGCGGGTGATTTCGCGCCTACGGCGGACCCTCGCGGTAGATTTGCCCATTCGCGCGATTTTCGAGCATCCCACGATCGCGGATCTCGCCGAGAAGATCGCACCGCTCCTAGGCCAATCCAATGAGTCGGCGGCCGACATTCCCGTCCCCATCCAGCGAGATCAGGAGTTGCCGCTCTCATTCGCCCAGCAGCGGTTGTGGTTCATCGACCGGCTGGAGCCCGGCAATGCCGCCTACAACGTTCCACGCGCGCTGCGCGTCGAGGGCCCCTACAGCCTCATCGCACTGGAGGGAGCCCTGGCAGCGCTTTCCGAGCGGCATGAAACGCTGCGCACGGGGTTTGTCGAACAACGAGGCCAACCTTTACAGCAAATTGCGGCGGAGGCGGCCCCACCGGTCCTGTTGATCGACCTCTCGCGACTGCCCCTGGAGCCAAGGGGGGAAGAGACTCAATTGCTCGTCACGCGCGAAGCAGGCCTGCCCTTCGACCTGACCCGACCTCCGCTTTTGCGTTGCGGCCTGATTCGCGCATCAGAAAAAGATCATCTCCTGCTGCTCAACATGCACCACATCATCTCGGATGCCTGGTCCACACAAATCATGATTCGGGAAATGGGGCTGTTTTATGAGAGCGCTCTTTGGGAACGGCGCCATGGCGCGCTCGATCCGCTTCCCGTTCAATATGCGGATTTCGCCTATTGGCAGCGGCAATGGTTGCAAGGCGAGAACCTGGAGCGGCAACTCCATTACTGGAGAAATCTACTGGGAGATCACCCGCCGGTCCTGGAGCTACCCACGGATCGCCCCCGCCCCAAGTTGCAAACCTTCGCCGGAGACGCCCTCACTTTCGTACTGCCATCCCGGCAGAGCCTCGCCCTAAAAACACTGAGCCAACGGGCGGACGCTACCCTTTTTATGACCGCTCTGGCGCTGTTCAAGCTTTTGTTGGCCCGCTATTCGGGACAGCGTGACCTGTTGGTGGGCTCTCCCATTGCCAACCGGAACCACGCTGAAATCGAGGGGTTGATCGGTTTTTTCACCAACACCCTCGTGTTGCGTGGCGATCTCAGTGGAGACCCGACCTTTCTGGATTTGTTGAAACGGGTCAAGGCCCATTGCCTGGAGGCCTTCGCCCACCAGGATCTTCCCTTCGAAAAACTGGTGGAGGAGATCCAGCCCGACCGGGACTTGAGCCGCAATCCCTTGTTCCAGGTCATGTTCCTGTTCCAATCCACATCCGATCCCGAA
>JBGTRP010000532.1:0-5458 GCA_041940685.1 Acanthopleuribacteraceae bacterium | reverse complement strand
CGCGCCTGCACTTCCTGCATGTTGCTGACGGTCTTTTCGAACAGCGGGCCGCTCGGCGCGAGGACGATGACCGGGACGGCCTCGTCGATCAGCGCGATCGGGCCGTGCTTCATCTCGCCCGAGGCATAGCCTTCGGCGTGGATATAGGAGATTTCCTTGAGCTTGAGCGCACCCTCCATGGCCACCGGATATTGAGCGCCGCGCCCCAGGAACAAGGTGTGATGCTTGTCTGCGAACAGCTCGGCGATTTTCTCGACGGTTGCGTCCATGGCCTGCGCATTGAGGTTATACACGCCCGCGGGCTTGAGCATGTTGGCGCCAATGCCTTTACTATCGGACCTATGACCGCCACGGGGACCAAAACCCAATTTTGATGTCCTGGAGGCCATTTGATGCGCATCGAAGACTTGGACACACCCTGCCTGCTGCTCGATCGCGGTCGTCTGGAATCCAACCTCGCCGCGATGTCGACGCGAATGCAGGGGCATGGCGTCGACCTTCGCCCCCATATGAAAACGGCCAAATCCATTGATGTAGCCCGGCTTGCCCTTGGGGACGGAAACGCCGCCATCACAGTTTCGACCCTCAACGAGGCCGCCTATTTTGCCCAGCATGGCATTCAGGACATCCTTTACGCGGTTTGTATCAGCCCACAAAAGCTCGGACGGGCGGCCGAATTCCTTCGCCGGGGCGTTGAGCTGAAGATCATCACGGACAATGAGGAGATGGCCGCCGGCATCGCGGCTCGGGGTTCGAGGGAGGATGTATGCTATCCGGTTTTGATTGAAATCGACAGCGGCGAGGGCCGCACCGGAATTGCCTGCCATGACGAGAATCTGATCCAAATCGCGACGATTCTTCAGGATTCGCCCCACACCCGGCTCATGGGCGTGCTCACCCATGGCGGCCATGCTTACATGAGGCGAACCCGCGCGGAGGTGCGGGCCGTGGCCGAACAGGAGCGACGCGCGGTGGTTCATGCCGCGACCCGGCTGCGCGAGGCCGGTTTTTCCTGCCCGCTAGTAAGCGCGGGCTCCACGCCCACTGCGGTTCAGGCCGCTTCCTTGGAGGGCGTTACCGAAATGCGGCCCGGCGTGTATATGTTCGGCGATTTATTCCAGGCGCAAATCGGCTCCTGCCGAATGGAAGATATCGCGCTCTCCGTACTGGCCACCGTCATCGGTCACCAGCCCCGGCTGCAAAGGTTGATGATCGATGCCGGCGCCCTGGCCCTTTCTAAGGACCGTTCCACCGCACAAACGGACCGCGACCTGGGTTATGGCCTGGCGATGGACGAGGCCGGGCGCATCCTGGAGCCCGAAATGGTGGTCAGCGGGGTTCATCAGGAACACGGCGAACTCACCGCCAAGGGAGCGCTCCCTTTCTCCCGCTTTCCCGTGGGAACCCGGCTGCGGATTCTGCCCAATCATGCCTGCATGACCGCGGCCATGTTCTCCCGCTACCATGTCACGGAAGCGGGTTCGCGCGAGGTGGTCGCGGTTTGGCCGCGCACCAACGGCTGGGACCTGGAAAAAGTTGTCCCCATGACGCCCAAACTTCGGTCTGGCGCCTAGCGGGTCTTCCCACGCCGTTCGCGCGGTTTAAACCTTGTTCCATATTTTGTAAACACCCTAGGCTGAAGCTTCAGATTTCATTGACCCGCTCCAGTAGGGTTCTCCGCACTTTTTTACAAAATGCTCGGATTGACCGCCTTTCCGTTCACCAGCACATCGTTCCTTACGCTATCCTTGGCGGCAATCCAATCAATGGTGTTGCGATGGGCGGCGAGCTCTACACGATTTCCATTGGTCCGGCCCTTGGTGAGCAAACCCCAACGGCAGTTCACCGCGACGCCTTTTAAAATGTTTCCCCGAGCCCTATTGTTGAAATAGGCCGCGGCAAAACGTGCGTCATAGGCGTGAAAACCATCCACGGTCACGCGCCGGCAGTCACCCGCGTCCAAAAGGCAATCCACCCCGTGGCCCATCAACCCTTGGATGATGAGATTTTGGGTGCGGTTCCGTCCGGTGGTTCGCAGCAACAGGCAATCTCTGTCCTTTCCATGACTCTGATCTCCGTGACAATCGCGGAAAGAAAGATGGGAGAGAATGCCGCCGGAAACGCCGGTTACATGCACCACCCCCCGGCTGATGGACGGCCTCCCGGGGGAAAAGCCCGGATCGCGGTCAAAGCTGCATTTCTCGAAGTGAAGGCAGCGCAAGTCGATCCAGGGACTTTCCCTTGCCAGCACCGCCTGACCCACGGGCCAATTGCGGAATTCACAGTTCCTGATTTGCAGGGTTCCACCGACACACTCGATCGCCCGCATGAGAGAGCTGGAGGAAAACTCAGGTGGAAATTGAATGATGAGGCCCTCGAATGACCAGCTTCCTCCCCTGGAGGAATCGTTCCGGCAATAGAACATGGCGCGGCTTTCAAACGCCGGTATCACGCGCGTGAGACCGGGAGTCCCAGCCAGGACAATGCCGTTTTTCAATTGGGGAAACTTCTCGGGAATGAAGAAGGTCCCGGATTCTAATAGAATTCCGGGAATTTTTTTGCGCTCATAGTCAAGGATGGCCGTTTTCCAGGCCTTGATCCAAGTTTTCGGTTCGCTGGGATTATAGCCGTATTTTGTTCTCAGCATTGAAGCCTCCTGTGAGCCTAATTTTCCTAAATTGCAATGAGAGCGGTTGTTTTTAATTCGGTTGTATTCCATTCATAACACTAAGCGCAAAAAAGGGTCGAATGGTCTCATTTTTTAAAAAAATGTTTCTTTTGCGCATCTGAAGGCCGCCAGGGCCGCGCAATCGGCGAAAAACCTCACGCGGCAGAATAGCCAATGAATATTCAAACTTTCGCGTGCGGCCGAACGTTGGTAATTAGGAATTGGTATTCTTTTGTCCATCGGTCCGCCGGTCGGCTTTGGATGGACAAAACCACCGGACGGAGGTTGATGGAGTCATGCCCCTGCTACGCAATTTGATGCTTTCACTTGCTCTGCTTTTACTGGTGAATTGCGGCGATAACAAACCCACGCGCCACTCTCCCCGGGTGATGAGTGGCGATGATACGGTCTATGGCGAAGGATCGGGTTCTTCCGAGGATAGCTCCCTGGACGACGTGGTGATTTGGGAAGACCCAAGCTATATTCCCGATGGGAACGTGGATTCCAGCAATCTAGACATTCTGGATCGCGATCGGCATGCTGGCCCCGATTTGGATTGGGAGCCCGTGTACTTTGAATTCGATCAGGCGAACCTGACTGCATCCGCGCGCGAAACCCTGGCCCAATACGGCGAAACGCTGAAACGTCATCCCGAATTGCAAGTGCTCATCGAGGGGCACTGCGATTCCAGGGGGACCGAGGACTACAACCTGGCCCTGGGCGAGAGGCGGGCCCAAGCCGTCAAACGATTTTTGGTTGAATTGGGCGTTCGGGCAACCAATTTGAGAACCATCAGCTATGGGGAAATCCGGCCCCTGGTCATGGGAGAAATCGAGTCGGCCTGGTCCCGGAACCGCCGTGTATCCTTTACCTTTTAAACTCCGGGGAATCGGGAACGCCCGGGGAGCCGCGGCCGTGGAAATGCCTTCTCCACGCCCGATCCAGGAGCTTGAAAGGAAAATGAAAGGCCCGAGCCGAACTTGGGTTACAATTGGGACCGGAAACATTTTGCAACACGGATGATGGTTCGCATGAATAACCGCCAAGTCCTTACTCTCATTGCCGGCCTGCTCATTCTTACAATTAGACTGGATGCACAAAACCGCACGACCATAGAGCTTTACCACGGTGTGGACCGCCACGAGGTGGCCATGTTGCCCAACACCAACCCTCCGCTGGTCCTGCTCAACGATGTTCTGAACGGCTTGGGCCTTCGCCAACCCATTGCCGATGACGCCCGGTACCGGCTGGAAATCAACCGCCGTCCCCTGGTGCTCGATCCCGCCAGCCAAAAGGCGATTTTCAAGAATCGTACGGTCCCCTTCCCCATCCGCAAGAATAACGGCGAGCTTTTTGTGCGCATCGACGCCTTGACGCGGGTGTTCTCCGAGCTTTTAGGCCGCACCATGATCTACGAACGCACCAGCCGCAGCATGCATGTGCCCAAATCCGAGCGGTTGCACGCCACGCTCCGTATGCGCAAGACCGATAAGGGCTATCGCCTGTTGGTGATCTATTCCCAGGCCATCAAGGCGCCTCGCGTCGAGCGGGCCGGCCGCAACCTGATCGTAAAAATTCGGGCGGACAAGGTGGTGTGGGACCGTTCGGATTTCGAACCCAACGAGGCGGTCACGGATGCTGAAATATTTGAGGACCTGCCCGACCGGTCCACCGAAATCCTTTTCAAGATCGGGGAGATGGCCAATACCTACCAGGTGGAACCCTTCAACCCTCAGAACCCCCGCACCGTCATTTCGCTGGTGGGAAAATTCGAGGAGGAAAATGAGGCTGGGGAAGCCCGTTCCCAATCACTGGAAATGGGGATCCGCCGCATCGTAATCGATCCCGGACACGGAGGCGTAGACCAAGGAGCCAAGGGTCCTTCCGGGCTAAAGGAAAAGGAAGTCACGCTCGACCTGGCGCGCACCCTGAAAAATATCTTGGAGGCGCGGCATGGTTACCAAGTCGCGCTTACCCGGAAGAACGACACCTTTCTCTCCTTGAAGGCCCGCACCGGGGTGGCCAACAATTTCAAGGCCGACCTCTTTCTCTCGATTCACGTGAACGCGATACGGTTTCGCAACGCCACCGGCAGTGAAACCTACTATCTCACCTTGGACTCCAACGCCAGTTTCGATGACGCCCACTACGATGAGTTCAAGGATCAGCAGGCCGGCAATGGCGGCGGCGATGACCTCACCGAGGCCATGGATGACGACCTCAGTCTGATCCTCTGGGACATGGCGCAAACCAAACATATCGACGACAGCTTCCGCGTGGCCAAGTACCTCCAGGAAGAGATGAACGACCTGGCCGGCATCAAGAGCCGCGGCGTGAAGCAGGCGCCGCTCAAGGTGCTGAAGGGCGCCATGATGCCCGCGGTTCTATTGGAGGTGGCCTTTATCACCAATCCGCGCGAGGAACAGAAACTCAAGAGCCCGCTGTTCCGCGAACGCATTGTGGAAGCCATTTCCCGCGCCGTGCTCCGCTATGACCGCGATGTGCAGATTCGCGCACGCGGCAAAAATTCACCTCCCCCGGAAAGGGGTACTGATGAACTGGATACGAGATCGCCTCTTCCCTCTGCTCGCGGCAATCCTGGTTTTGGCCGCCTGCGATGAAAAACCGTCGGCGGCAAAAGGCGTGGCCGTATCCAGTGAGCCCGAGAAAACCCTGGGCCCGACTGAAAACCAATTGGAAGCACCGCCCGCCGAGGCACCAGAAGAGGTAATCACCAAGGACGCGCTGGGGCACCAGACCGAATTGGTGACCATCTACTATCGCCACCCC
>JBGTRP010000531.1:0-5462 GCA_041940685.1 Acanthopleuribacteraceae bacterium | reverse complement strand
GGCGGGACATGGAGTGCGGCTGCCGACAGACCGCATGCCGGATCGGGTGGAGAGTCTTGGAGAGGTCTTGCAGGCCCAGGGTTACTATACGCTCGCCCGAACCGAGGGCAATTACATGTCCGCCACCTTCGGGGTCCAGCAGGGCTTTCACCAATTCCACGAAAACGCCCCGCAAATGATGGAGACCGATATCGCCGCCATTTCCAAGCTGAAGGCCAACCTGGCCATGCTGGAGCGGGACCTGGCCGAGTTGGAGCCGGGGGGGCAGCCCGTCTTTGCCTTTTTTCACACCTACGAGGTGCATTGCCCCTACGTGGCGCGCGGTGGGTTGAAGGATGCGGAAGGAATCGGACATACCCAATGGCTGCTCGATCATGACGGCAAAACCCTGGAACCCCAAACCTATGAACAATTGCGCGCGCTTTACGCCGGGGAGGTAGCCTATAGCGACCGTTTGCTCGCGCCCGTGCTGCGCCGGCTTTTGGCCCGGGGTAATTGGCTGGTGGCGCTTGTTTCCGACCATGGCGAAGAGTTTGGCGAGCATGGCGGCTTGCTGCACGCGGATACCCTTTACGAGGAGACCACACGCATCCCCTTCGCCATCGTCGGCGCGGGAGTGACTCGGGCTGGCGAGCCATCGGGGCCGGGCTCGATCGTGGATGTGGCGCCCACCCTGTTGGGTCTTCTGGGACTGAATGCGCCGGTCTCCTGGCAGGGTCGCGACCTGAGAGGGGAAGTCGAGCCGGAACGGCCCCTGTTCGCGGAATCCTTTTTCCTCGGGCCGCATATCCCCGCGGAGAAGCCGCGCCTCGCGGGCGTGGTCAAAAACCGCCAGAAACTGGTGCAGTTGAAAAATTTCGACGAAACAACGGCCGAGTTGTTTGATTTGGCGCGGGACCCGCTTGAGAAAACCAATCTCCAGGCTGAAAGGAGCGGCGCGCGCGATGCGCTTTTCCTCCTGATCCAGGCCTACCTGGCGCATAAGGGTCTGGATGCGGAGGCGGTGGGCGAGCTGACCCCCGAGCAACTGGAAACCATGCGCGCCCTGGGATACATCCAGTAGCCGGTCATTCAGGTTGAGCGGTCAGTGGGGAGCCTGTCGTTGGAAACCGGCGGCTCAGGGAAGCAGGCCTTCGAGGTACCCGATCTGCATGGCTTTGAGCTCTTCCAGGATGGTTTCCGGAGAGGCGGTTTCCTCCAGCAACGCCAGGTCAATGATGACCACCGCGGACTCAATCAGCAGCCGGGCGATGGTGAGGGAATGGTTTGAAGAGGTTTGCAAGCCTCGATGGCGCAAGGCCTCTGCCAGGGCGAGCGCGAGCCGCTCATTATCCTGCTGGTCGAGGGCGTGAAGCTCGGGTAAGGCCCGCATGGCCCGGCGTACCGCGATCCCACCCGGCAAGGCGCGTACCCCGTTGAAAAAACGGTCCACGTAGGCGGACCACAACAGGCGCCAATCGCGATCGGGATCGGTAAGTTCCTCGAATCCTTGGAACCAGGGGTCCCACTCCTCGGTGAATCGTGCGGCTAGGGTGGCGACCACGGCCAGCTTGTTGGGAAAGTAGCGGTACACCGTACGCACCCGCACCCCCGCGCGCTCCGCGAGCAGGTTGGTATTGAAGGCGCCCACCCCAACCTCGTCCAGCAGGACGGCGGCCGTGGTCAGCAGGCGCTCCACGGTTTGTTTCGCCCGCGCCTGGGTGGGTAGGCGCCGCGGCGCAAGCTTTGCGCTGGATCCGATATTGCCGCCTGATTTCAAATGGGCTCGCCTTTTCTTCGGATTCCTCGTTCTTCCCACGCGTCCCACAGCCGAAAGAACTGGTGGATGGCCTTTTTTGCCAGAAAAGAAATGGGTTCGGGCGGCCAGGGGATCGAACGGCGGTTGACGATCCAGAAATCGGTGAGCTCGGTTTTGCGCTCGGCCAACAGATCCGCGATCACGCGTCCGACCAAATGGCTCAATGAAAGGCCGTGGCCGAGGAATCCTACCGCGTAGATGATGCGCGGATCGCCGATAAAGCCGATTTCCGGCGTCATGTCCACGTTGACCGAGACCGGTCCGCCCCAACGATACTCGAAGCGGACATCGGCCAGTTGGGGGAACAACCACTTTAAATGGGCCTCGTTTTGAGACCAGATTCGCGGGTCATGGTCGTATTCCCGTTCGCTACGGCCGGGAACCATCACATCACTGCCGCCCATGGTGATTCGGCCGTCTACCGTGGGCCGAAAATAGTGAATGAGCTGACGGTTGTCCTCGAAGGCTTGGCGTTTCTCCCATCCAAGGCTCTTCCATGTCTCCTCGGAAAGGCGTTCCGTGACCACCTGGTAGGTCCAAGCGGGGACCTGCCTGCCTCGAATTTTGGGCAGTCCCCGCAAGGAGCGTGAGTAGGCGTTGGTGGCGAGCACCAATTTTTTCGCGCGCAGCACGGCATCCGGCGTTTCCAACAAGAATTCCTTGCCGTTTCGCCGAATTCGGGTAACCGGGCTGCGCTCGAAGACCTCCACTCCCGCGTCCAGCGCCAGGCGCTTGAGCTCGCGCACATGTTTGCAGGGGTTCATAATGCCCGCTTCGCTCTCGAAAATGCCGCCCAAATAGCGATCGCTATGGAACTCCTCGCGCATGCGCCGGGTATCGTAGAAGGACATGTCTCCGTCTACACCCAGTTTTTGGAAAAGAGCATAGGTTTTTTCCAGCCGTTTGAGCTGGCCCGGGGCATAGCTGACCCGGAACATGCCCGTGTGGCGGTAGTCGGAATCCAAGCCGTGTGTTTCAACCAGTTCCCGCACCAGGGCCACGGCCTTGAGTGAGAAGTGATGAGCATCGATGGTGCGTCGCGGCCCCCAGCGCAACTTGGTGAGCTCGGGTTCCAAACCGAAAAGCTTCATGCTGAACCCGCCGTTGCGGCCACTGGACCCGAACCCGACCACCCCGGCTTCCAACACCGCCACAGAGGCCGCGCCGTCCAAGGCGCGCAATTCTCGCGCGGTGCTGAGCCCGGTGAATCCGCCCCCGATGACGGCCACGTCCACGCGTCGCTCCCCCTTCAGCGCGGGGTTGGGCGAGTAGCTGCCGTAGTCGCGCGCCCAAAATGAAGTGTTTTCGAAAAGAGATCCGGCATCGACCGCCACGGCCGCCTCCAAAAAGGGAGTAATTACTCCCTAAATATAGAGTTGAATGGAATACAGGTCAAGATAAATTCGCGTTCAATCGCGGGCCTGCCAATTTCACGGCAAATAGGCCGCCATGGAGTCAAGCGCTCCATTTGCGCAATCGGGAAACGGCTCGCCCAGGAATTGCGGCGCCCGGAGTTCAAGCATCGTGCAAACGCCCCGAGGCTTGAGATCAGAGCGCGGGTATGAGCGAGGGCTCCAGCGCAATCTTGGGAAGCAGAATCCGCACCCCGAACCCTTGGGACTCCTTGGGGTGGTAGATGGAGATGCTGCCGCCATTGCTTTCAATCAGGTCCTTGACCAGCGCGAGGCCGAGCCCGGTGCCCGTGCTTTCCCGCGTCAGTTCGTTCTCGCAGCGGTAGAACCGTTGAAACACGCGGCCCTCATCGCGTTTTGAGATGCCGTGGCCGTTGTCGTAAATGGTCAGCACGGCCTCGGTTTTGGTTTGGTCCACAACGATGGTCAGGGTGGGGTCCTCCACGTCTTTTGCGTACTTGATGGCGTTGTCGCACAGATTGTAGATGACCTGGGCCAGGGAGTCCTTGTCCACGCTGACGAAAGGCGTGGAAATCACCTTGAGCCGAACCTTGAGGCCGTTGTTCTCGAGCCAGATCTTGAGCGGGTCCAGAGTGTCGTCGATAAAGGAGTGCAGCAGGAGCGTCCCCTGCTTGAGACGAAAAGTCCCGCGCTCCAGACCGGAATAGTCGAGAATATTCTTGATCAGCCGCGAAAGCCGCTCGGATTCGCAGTGAATGTAGCGATAATAGGTGGTCTCCTTGCCCTTGGCCCAACCTTCCTCCAGCATTTCGGTGTACATGATGATGCTGGTGAGCGGCGCCTTGAGTTCGTGAGTGATGGAGGAAATGAAATCGTTTTTCTTGCGGTGCAGGCGCATGTTGGCGGAAAGCAGCTTGCCCAGGTGCAGCATGGACACGCCGAGAGCAACCATCAGACAAATGATAATGAACCAGAATTGGCGTAGCTCGAGGCGGTACCGCTGCAGGTACTTTTCGGGGTCTCCAGTTTTGAAAATGATGGAAAGCCGGCTGAAGGGCGGGAACAGGGACTGGGCGTTGACCGGCGTGAAATCTCCCACCACCACGCTGCCATGCTCGGGCTGGAAGGGGTCCAGGTAGATTTGCGCCTCTTGAATCAGGTGGAGGATATTGAAAATAAAACCCTGGACCAGCATTCGGTTTTTGCTCAGCAACACCGGTCGGAACCCTGCCAGATAGGTGACATCCTCATGATCGAAGTGGAAAAAAGTAAAGTCGTAGTAGCTGGTGCTCACGAGGCCGTCTTTATCGGCGGCGGGCTCCTCGCCCGTGTCTCCCGCGAGCTCGCGTAACCGTCGAATTTTTTGCAGTGGTTCGGTGGTTTTGGTAATGCGGCGCGTTTTGAGGTGCTGCAGGACGTTGATGAAATCGATTTCCACGGCGGGCGATACGTCCAGCTCCCGGGCCAGGTAGTCCCGGAAGACATGGTCGAGAAAATGATGGTAATCGTCGATTTGGCTGGTGATCAGATCGCTGGTGTGAAAGGTGGCGGTGACATCATAGGGCGTGCGCATGATGAAGCTGCTGGGATCGAACTGAAAATAGCCCACCAGACTATTTTCGAAAATCAGGTCGAGGGTCTGGGGCAATTTGCCGCCGGGCTCCATGGCGCTGCCGCCCCCGGTCTGCTTGAGGTTGCGCAGGCGCGCGACGGTCGGGTAGAGCGGCGAGCGCTGAACGGCCGCGCCCTCGGTTAGAAAGAATTCCTTGTCCGGCATGATCAGGGGTTGGTAATGGTAGAATTTCCGGAATTTTTCACGCTCCAAAAAGTACTGCCACTCCACGTTGAGATCGCCCACGAATTCCTCGCCCACCTGGCGCAGGCGCGAACGGACCGATGACTCGATTTGCAATTTGTGGTTCTTCAGCGCCGACACGCCCTGATAGATCAGCACCGTCAACGGGACCAGAATGATGATCGCGTAGAAAGTAAAGGTTTTGACGATGCGGTGCCTATGTAACCGAGTCTTCAATGATATATCCTCGACCCCGTTTGGTTTTGACGATCTCGGGTTGTGAGGGATTGGCTTCGATTTTCTGGCGTAGCTTTCCGATGGTGACGTCCACGGTGCGGGTCTCCAGGCCGAAGTTCTTGTAGCCCCAAACCTCGCGCAGCAGGGTTTCTCGATCGACCACCTTGCCGATGTTCTCAAACAGGATTTTGAGGATCAGGTACTCTTTTTCCGAAAGATGCAACCGCTTTTCGTTTAACCAACAGGAGCGGGCCTCAAA